>NZ_JACUZZ010000089.1:0-606 GCF_014851595.1 Rhizobium sp. RHZ01 | reverse complement strand
GGGGCCGGATCCAGCCGCATGAAGGGATTGGAGGTCAGCAGGATGAACAGGATGAAGGCGACCGATATCCAGGCCTGCACGGCGAGCACGTTTGCCCGCAGCGTATCGGGCAAATTCCGTCCGAAGAGCGCGACCAGGGCGCTGAACAGCACCAGGATCAGCAGCCAGAGCATCATCGAGCCCTCGTGATTGCCCCAGACGCCTGACAACTTGAACAGCAGCGGCACCAGCGAATGGGAGTTCTCCCAGACGTTGGCGACCGAGAAGTCGGAGACGACGTGGGCGTAGGTCAGAACTCCGAAGGAGAACGCCACCAGCGCGAACATCGCCAGGGACCCGACCGAGGCCAGATCCATCATCGCACGGTCGAGGCGCCTTGCACCGATCACCGGCACGACGGAGACCACGAGCGCCGTCGCCAGCGCCAGGATCAGGGCATAGTGGCCGATCTCGATGATCATTGCGGTTCTCCCGCGTGCTGCCACAGCCCCTGCTCTTTCAACTTGTCGGCAACTTCCTTCGGCATGTATTTCTCGTCGTGCTTGGCGAGTACCGTATCGGCGACGAATTCATGGCTCGCCCCTTCGAACCGGCCTTCGGTCACCA
>NZ_JACUZZ010000088.1:0-620 GCF_014851595.1 Rhizobium sp. RHZ01 | reverse complement strand
TCAGGCCGCGCTGCAGCTGGCCCTTGTCGTAATGGCCGAGCGGGCCGGCAAAGGTCCAGTGCTCATGCTTCGGATGCATGAGCGGATAGTGCGGCGTTGCGCCTTCGGCATGCTCTGCCGGCGCAGCCCCGTTCGGGGTGGCTTCCTCGGCGAGTGCCGCGCCGCTCAAACCAGCGACGACGGCCAGCGACAGGAGGCTGGTAACAAGCTTGTTCATGTGTCTCTTCCCTTCCTGTCGCACGCTCAGGCCTTGACCGGCTCGGCGGCCGCCACCTTGTTGCGCTTTTCCAGAACCGCTTCCGTAATCGAGTTGGGCAAGCGGCGCGGCGTCTCGACGAGGCCGAGAACCGGCATGATCACCAGGAAGAAGGCGAAGTAGAAGAGAGTGCCAAGCTGCGACATGATCACGTAGGTGCCTTCGGCAGGACGCGAGCCGAGCCAGCCGAGGACGATGGCATTGGCGACGAACAGCCAGAAGAACAGCTTGTACCAAGGGCGATAAGCCGCCGAACGCACCTTCGAGGTATCGAGCCAGGGCACGAAGAACAGCACGATGATGGCGCCGAACATGACGAGGACGCCGGCCAGCTTCGAGTCGATCGGTCCGATGTTGAAGGTGA
>NZ_JACUZZ010000087.1:0-650 GCF_014851595.1 Rhizobium sp. RHZ01 | reverse complement strand
CCGCGGCTCATCTGCTGCCGTCCGCCACCGCCACGGCTCATCTGCGACCGTCCACCCCCACCGCGCTGAATGTTGGAACGGTTGGGCGAGCGCTGGACGTTGGAACGGTTGGGGCGCTGGGCGTTGGCGCGGCTCTGCGCTCCACGCCTCGAAGCGTCGACCTGACCGCGCTTCGACGAGACGTTGCCGAGTGCGTTTGCGCGGCCGCGGTTGTCTGCCTTGCCGGCGAGCTTACCGTTCGCGGGCCGCTGGCCGGCCGCCGGCCGGTTTCCGCCACCGGGGCGATTTACGCCCGCGCCGGCGCCTGGCCGATTTCCTGCCGCTGGCCGGTTGGCGACCCCACCGCCGGGGCGGTTGAGGCCGGCTTGCCCGGCGTTACCGCCGCGGTTTTTCAGACCCTCCGCGGTGCTTCTGCGCACGTCGGCTGCGCGGTCCGCCCGGTTGGCGACGCCAGCGCCGCGCTCACGGTTGATCTCGGAGGCGCGATTGCGCAGGTTGTTGGCGCCATTGGCCTGGAGATTGTTTCGGATAGTGTTTCGGTCGACGTTCGCCAACTGACTTCTGTCGATGTTGAGCTTGCTGCGGTCGACGTTCTTCCAGTCGACGTCGTTCCACTTAACCTTGCCGTTGAAATTGCGGTTGTTGAAACA
>NZ_JACUZZ010000086.1:0-695 GCF_014851595.1 Rhizobium sp. RHZ01 | reverse complement strand
AATCTCGATCCGCTGCAGATCACGCTCGCTCATCGCAATCAATCCCATCTGCAATCTCCGCCGTCATCAAAACCGGGGAGAGAGTGACATTTCTACTTTGCAGAAACAGGACACTTTAACTTTGCGGTGTGACTTCTAACGTAAATGCAACAAGGGCTTAAAGGCTACTACAGGGCAGGGAGATCAGCCCCCGATCCGACCGGCTGGGCCGGGTTGAAAGGGCGGAGCGGGGGCGGGTGATAACATACCCCTTCGGCTTTAGCTTTCTCACTAGCAATTGTTCTTTTACCGCTCGATACTCGCTGGGACTTTCATGGCGCAGTTGGGGATCAAAGCCAGACGATGCTTCCGGAAATCAACCTGCAGGGGGACGTCGACATCGCCGCGCTGTCACCACTTCTTCGCGGCATGCTTCTTTCGGTTGCCTATGCTGACGGTGAGGGTGGCATAGGATTGACGGCGACCGGTGCCATGAACCGCAAGTTCGTGCATTGGGCCGCTGTGCACTTCCTCTGGCCAGGATTCACAGCCGAGGACCTCTACAGCATGAGCAAGGTGCTCAATGAAAGCGACATGCCGCCGCTTTGGGTCGTGCGCGACATGGCCCGTCATCTGAAGCTTCTTCGCCGGAAAAAGGATGTGCTGCTGCCAACCAGACGCGGCCGGGCGTTTTTGGTGAACCCGCAAGCGTTCTT
>NZ_JACUZZ010000085.1:0-758 GCF_014851595.1 Rhizobium sp. RHZ01 | reverse complement strand
GGTCTGTCTCACGGAAGGGAATGGACGGATTGGCGCCGTAGATCGACGATGTCGAGGCCAGCATGAGATGGTTGACGCCAACATCCTTGGCGATATCGAGGATGTTCCAGGAGCCTTCGAGGTTCGATGTGAGATAGGCTTTCGGGTTTTCCAGGCTGTAGCGGACGCCGGCCTGTGCTGCGAGATGCACCATCACATCAGGCGCCGCGCTGGCCACGGCCTCTTCCAGGGCTTTGCGATCTTCGAGCATCGCTGTCACCGGGCGGAAGGCCGGAAACTGCGCCAGCGCCGCATTGCGCATGTGCTTGAGCTTGATGTTGTAGTAGTGCGTCATGCCGTCGAAGCCGACGACTTCGTGGCCATCCTGCAGCAAGCGGCGGGCAAGATGAAAGCCGATGAAGCCAGCAGTGCCGGTGATGAAATAGCGCATCTCTACTTCTTCTCGTTCTTCTTTCCGATGGCGAAATAGCTGAAGCCATGCTTGGTGACTTCGGCGACGGGATAGATGTTGCGCAGGTCAACGATGGTCGGGGTCTTCACCAGCGACTTCATCCGCCTGAGATCAAGCGCTCGGAACTCGTCCCATTCCGTGACGATGACGATGGCATCCGCGCCTTCTGCAATCTCGTACGGGTCGCGGCCGTAGGTGATGGGGCCGATAACCTCCTTCGCCATTTCCATGCCTTCTGGATCATAGGCGTGAACGTTGGCGCCGCCATCCAGCAAGGCCTGGATGATGGTGATCGATGGCGCGTCGC
>NZ_JACUZZ010000084.1:0-824 GCF_014851595.1 Rhizobium sp. RHZ01 | reverse complement strand
ATGCCATCGACGTGTTCGATCCGGTCCCTTTATTGGAGCTACGCCGAGCAGCTCGCTTGGGCCGGATCTTTAAGACCAGCTTCTCGAGATTAAATCCGGTACCGCGCGGTCAGGCAACGGTAATCAGACCAACCATCAGACAGCACCAAAAGGCACCGAACAATGGGCAATCCTGACGACAGGCTTCCTTCCTACCTCCAGTCCCTCCACCAGATCCGGCCGACTAAGCCATCCTTGGTTTCAACAGAACTGGGCTCGGACATCTCGCGCAATCCATGGGATTGTGCAAAACACCTGGAAGCCTCCAGATCAATCTTCTCTTCACGATATATGCAGAACAGGCATCCGGCCGAAGCCGATGCAAACTTTGTTTTTCTCCAGAAGACACTTTATCGCTCACGCGCCGCAGGCGCTCCGCGGGGGCGCCAAATGATTGGCGACGCGCCTTGCGCTACGTTGCTGCCGTCAGTCTCGACACCAATCGATTTGGTGGAGCTGAGCGGGATCGAACCGCTGACCCCCTGCTTGCAAAGCAGGTGCTCTCCCAGCTGAGCTACAGCCCCTCCAGCTCGATCACCCGGAGATTAATCCAGGTTCGGCAACAATCCGCGCCAGCCATTCCAATCAATTCCCAGTCCATCATTCGCAAATGCAAATGGTGGGCCCGGGAAGACTTGAACTTCCGACCCCACGCTTATCAAGCGTGTGCTCTAACCAACTGAGCTACGGGCCCATTCGGGAACCGGTCCAGCACAAGCCGGACAAGCGCGGTTTTTTGTCTTCATGAAGAAAGAGAAACGTGGACGGCGAAAGCTCGCCATACC
>NZ_JACUZZ010000083.1:0-1033 GCF_014851595.1 Rhizobium sp. RHZ01 | reverse complement strand
CTAGGTGTGTGGTCCCGGAATGAGATGGTGCGGATTGATTTTGAAGATTGACGGGTCCCTTGTCCAGGCGTTGCAGATTGCTTGATAGGGCGTTCGCCATCGGAGCGCCTTGAGGTGTTTGGCGAGGTTGTAAGCAGTGACGAAGGCCAGGACATGGGCCTTGAGACTTTCCAGGTCGTCATAATGGTAGACCTTGACGGTGGCGTCCTTGATGGTTCGATTCATCCGCTCGGCCTGGCCGTTCGTCCAAGGATGGTAGGGCTTGGTCAGCCGATGCTCGATGCTGTTAGCGATGCAGACGCGGTCGAAGATATGCGGGCCTAGGAAGCGGCGGCTGGGGCCGGTGCGGTTTTTGGGCAGGTCGGCGAAGGCCATACCATTGTCGGTAAGCACGGTGTGGATCTTGTAGGGGAAAACCTCGACCACATTCCGAAGGAAGGCTGCGCCTTCCATCTTTCCAGCGCAGTCGTGGAACTCGACATGGGTGAACTTCGAAACCCGGTCGATGGCGAGGAACATGACCAGCTTTCCATCGGCATGCCGCAACTCGCAACTGTCGATGTGGACGTAACCCATCTCGTAGTTCTTGAACCGCTTGCGCCGCTCCTTGGTTTCCTCGACCGGTAGTCGGGATATGCCATGGCGTTGCAGGCAGCGGTGCAGCGCGCTGCGACTAAGGTTGGGAATGGTATCGCGTAGGCAGCCCAGCACGTCATCCAGTGGCAGCAGCGTCTTCTGCCGGAAAGCCACCACGATGGCCTCCTCAGCCGGCGTCAGCACCGTGCTCTTGGGAGACTTAGGCCCCATCGGTGCATCGGCCGTCGTGGTCCGCTCGCGCCATTTGGCCACCGTCTTCGAGTTCAGGCCGTAGCGGGCGGCAAGGGACCGGGTACTTTCTTGCGACGCTTGGAGTTCGGCTCGAAGACGCGGCGTCGTGCGGGCGCTGCCGTGAAGAATACTTCCCATAATGCATCCTCTTCCTGACGACTCAGGTTCAATGATGCACCATCACACTCAGGGACTACACACCTAG
>NZ_JACUZZ010000082.1:0-1052 GCF_014851595.1 Rhizobium sp. RHZ01 | reverse complement strand
TAGAGCGGATCATTGCTTATCGGAATCGGTGCGCGATTCCCAAATCAGCAGATTTGTGATTCATCATGGATGCTGGAATGGAGGCCAGCATCCATGACACGACCCTATTCGAATGATCTTCGTGAGCGAGTCGTTGCAGCGGTTATGGACGGTCAGAGCTGCCGGGTGGTGGCGGAGCGGTTCGACATAGCTGTCTCATCCGTGGTGAAGTGGTCGCAGCGTTATCGGACCACCGGTAGTGTGTCGCCCGGCAAGATGGGCGGCCATCGCCGACGTGTGCTGGAGCCGCACCGCGCCTTCATCGTCGAGCAGATTGAGCAGACATCACATCTGACGCTACATCGGCTGAAGGATGAGTTGGCCGCCCGCGGCGTGAGCGTCTCCCACAATGCCATCTGGCAGTTCATGCGCCGCGAGGGCTTGAGCTTTAAAAAAAACGCTGTTCGCCCTTGAGCAGGGCCGCGTCGACATTGCCCGGCGCAGAGCCCGCTGGAAAACCTGGCAAAACCGCTTCGATCCGAAGCGGCTCGTCTTCATCGACGAGACCTGGATCCGCACCAACATGGCGCCGTTACGCGGGTGGGGGCCGAGGGGCAAAAGATTGCGCGGCTTTGCCCCGCATGGCCGCTGGCGCACCCTGACCTTCCTCGGCGCCCTACGCTGCGACAAGCTCACTGCGCCCTGCGTCTTCGACGGTCCCATTAATGGCGAATGCTTCCACGCCTATGTCCGCCAGCAGTTGATCCCGACCCTCAAACCTGGCGACATCGTCATCCTCGATAATCTCGGCTCTCACAAAGCCAAGGCCATCCGCGATGCCATCAGGGCCGTCGGCGCCAGGCTATGGTTCCTGCCGAAATATTCCCCCGACCTTAATCCGATCGAGCAAGCCTTCGCCAAGATCAAGCACTGGATGCGCCAGGCCCAAAAGCGAACCATCGAGGAAACGTGGCGCCATCTGGGCTTACTCGCCGACACCATAAAGCCAGAGGAATGCGCCAACTACTTCTCAAATGCCGGCTACGCTTCCGTCAAAACATGAAAGGCTCTAG
>NZ_JACUZZ010000081.1:0-1071 GCF_014851595.1 Rhizobium sp. RHZ01 | reverse complement strand
CCACAAGTCATCCCAATCTATTGCAACAGATGCGGGTTCGGTCCTCCAGTTGGTGTTACCCAACCTTCAACCTGCTCATGGCTAGATCACTCGGTTTCGGGTCTAATGCAACAAACTAAATCGCCCTCTTCAGACTCGCTTTCGCTTCGCCTACACCTACCGGCTTAAGCTTGCTTGTTACACTAAGTCGTTGACCCATTATACAAAAGGTACGCCGTCACCCTTGCGGGCTCCGACTGTTTGTAGGCATCCGGTTTCAGGTTCTATTTCACTCCCCTTGTCGGGGTGCTTTTCACCTTTCCCTCACGGTACTTGTTCGCTATCGGTCATGCACGAGTACTTAGGCTTGGAGAGTGGTCTCCCCATGTTCAGACAGGATTTCTCGTGTCCCGCCCTACTCTAGGACAATCATGCTATCTACGCGTACGGGGCTGTCACCCGCTACGGCCAAACTTTCCAGATTGTTCCGCTTTAAACACAATTGCCACTGGCCTGGTCCGCGTTCGCTCGCCACTACTTGCGGAGTCTCGGTTGATGTCCTTTCCTGCAGGTACTTAGATGTTTCAGTTCCCTGCGTTCGCTTCTTACACCCTATTTTATTCAGGTGCAGATACCTTATCACAATGCTTAGAAACCTAAGCCGTACCGAAGCACAACTTAGATTTTCTAAGCATTTAAGGTGGGTTGCCCCATTCGGAGATCCATGGATCAAAGCTTATTCGCAGCTCCCCACGGCTTTTCGCAGCGTATCACGTCCTTCATCGCCTGTGCATGCCAAGGCATCCACCAAATGCCCTTACGACACTTAATCGTTCTCATTGCCAATGCTCATCTTTAGTTGGATTTGGCAAACCTTGTCCCGTCGGCTTCGCCGCGGGGGTGCCAAATCTGGCCATACGGCCAGCTCCAACAATCTGGTTACCTTTTACAACCAGATCATTCAGATGCCATCGACGTGTTCGATCCGGTCCCTTTATTGGAGCTACGCCGAGCAGCTCGCTTGGGCCGGATCTTTAAGACCAGCTTCTCGAGATTAAATCCGGTACCGCGCGGTCAGGCAACGGTAATCAG
>NZ_JACUZZ010000080.1:0-1118 GCF_014851595.1 Rhizobium sp. RHZ01 | reverse complement strand
ATGCGTATTGTGATGATTGGCTCGGGCTATGTCGGCCTCGTCTCCGGTGCCTGCCTCGCCGATTTCGGCCACCATGTCACCTGCGTCGATAAGTCGGCCGCGAAGATCGATGCATTGGAAGCCGGTAAGGTTCCGATCTTCGAACCGGGCCTTGACACGATCATCGACCACAACCGCACCGCCGGTCGCCTGGATTTTTCGAAGGAGCTGGCGCCTTCCGTTGCCGACGCGGACGTAGTCTTCATCGCCGTCGGCACGCCGTCACGTCGTGGCGATGGCCACGCCGACCTGAGCTATGTCTATGCCGCCGCTCGCGAGATAGCGGCCGCCGTGTCCGGGTTCACCGTTGTCGTTACCAAGTCCACGGTTCCTGTTGGCACTGGCGATGAGATCGAGCGCATTTTCCGCGAAGAATTCCCCGAGAAGGACATTTCCGTCGTTTCCAACCCGGAATTTCTGCGCGAAGGCGCGGCAATCACGGACTTCAAGCGCCCCGATCGCATTGTTCTCGGCACTGAGGAGCCG
The DNA here is from genome assembly GCF_014851595.1 of Rhizobium sp. RHZ01. Lineage (NCBI taxonomy): Bacteria > Pseudomonadati > Pseudomonadota > Alphaproteobacteria > Hyphomicrobiales > Rhizobiaceae > Rhizobium > Rhizobium sp. RHZ01. The sequence continues at coordinate 593 of NZ_JACUZZ010000080.1, read as the reverse complement.
CGCGCAATCGAAATCATGCGCGAGGTTTACCGGCCGCTCTACCTCAACGAAGCACCACTCTATTTTTGCGAACGCCGCACCTCCGAGCTGATCAAGTACGCCGCCAACGCCTTCCTCGCCATGAAGATCACCTTCATCAACGAGATCGCCGATCTCTGCGAGCAGATCGGCGCCGACGTCCAGAAGGTCGCCAAGGGCATCGGCATGGACAAGCGCATCGGCGACAAGTTCCTGCATGCAGGTCCGGGCTACGGCGGTTCGTGCTTTCCCAAGGATACGCTGGCGCTGGTCAAGACCGCACAGGATCATGACAGCCCGGTTCGCCTTATCGAAACCACGGTTGCGATCAACGACAACCGCAAGCGCGCCATGGGCCGCAAGGTCATCGCCGCCTGCGACGGCAATGTCCGCGGCAAGAAGATTGCAGTCCTCGGCCTGACCTTCAAGCCGAACACCGACGACATGCGCGACGCGCCATCGATCACCATCATCCAGGCCTTGCTGGATGGCGGCGCCAACGTTCACGCCTATGATCCAGAAGGCATGGAAATGGCGAAGGAGGTTATCGGCCCCATCACCTACGGCCGCGACCC
>NZ_JACUZZ010000007.1:0-195012 GCF_014851595.1 Rhizobium sp. RHZ01 | reverse complement strand
ATCCTTCGGCACCAGACTGTCGAGCGTCACCATCTCAAGAGCCGTCTGGGTGGGGGCAGGTTTCTTCAACATGTCCCAATGAATCACAAACCCCCAGACGGTGCCAGGGGTTTGTCAGCAATCTGAGGCCGGGCAACCGGCCTTTTTCTTTTGCCCGTCTACTGCACCGCGATCGGCACAGTTTTGCCATCGCTCGGGCGCGCACGCGAAGATTTCTGAGGATAGGCTTGACACAGGGCTGAAATAGCTGCGCGTTTTACGCGAATCGTATTGTCAGGATTCCCCGAATCACTTTAATTTTAGAATTCATTAACAAGCGGAATTTCCGTGCGAATCAACGCACAAAGTGCGGGCGATGTAAATCCCGAGAACTCGGAGATGGCGAAGTTTACCACCTAGTGTAGTGTTGGATGGTTCGCGGAGGGGGCGCAATTTGCTCAAGGGCCGCGGATCGGGTTTCTGTCGTAGTGGTTCGCGGCCGCGGGGTTTTTGCCAATGGATATGCAGATATTGCAGGCTCTGAAGAGCGACACGCAGAAGGCAAACTTCGTTGGCATCGCAGCGACAAACCTGTCTTCGCGTGACGAACTGATCGCGCAGCTCTGCGAGATTTCGAGCACGGGGCGGTTGCAACCCGGCCTGCGCGCCCTGACCGACTATGTCGGCGCCTCGCACTACCTCCTGGCGCGGGCGGATCTGGTTCAGGAAGGGGGGCTCGATTTCGTGGTCTCGTCTGACTGGCCGTTCGATCTTGTCACCAATCTGGCGCATACCTTCGTTGGCGGCTTTGCCCGTGCGACGGAGATCGAAAAGTGTATGCAGCTGTTCCAGCCGCATTTCGCGCTCCTGCCGGATTCCGCGGATGCGCCAGACGGCGCCAGCCGCCAGTACTGTTCGTTGATGTTCAACATCGGACGCTCGCGCCTGGTGCTGATGTTCCTGTTCGATGACGGTTTCATTCTGTCGCAGGAGCGCTTGCGCGACGTGGGGCTCTTGTCCGCCTATTTCACGAGTTTCCTGCAGTGCGGCGCCGCCAAGGCCGACCGGGACTTCGAGCTGACCGATCGCGAACTGGAATGCCTTTTCTGGATCGCCGAGGGCAAAACGAGCGATGAGATTGCGATGATCCTCGGCATCTCTCGCAACACCATCAACAACTACATCACCAGTGTCATGCGAAAGACGGCGACGAAGACTCGTTCCGAGGCCATCGCATTCGCGGTCAGGAACAATCTCGTCTAAGGGGACGGCGTTATGGGGCAGTCGTCCGGTCGATCGATAGGAAATTCGGAAACAATGCGCGGCGCGCGGGTCAGCAAGGTCGCTAGTCGGTCCGACCTGTTTCCGCGTCTCATCGGCATGCAGAAGCTCGCCGACGCCCAGAATTTCGCTGTCTATCGAATCAGCGGTGCCGGCGTCCCGGGAAAGCAGCGTTTGGTCTGCGAACTGGAAAACTGGGGATCGGTGAACAGCGGCTTCAGTGGCGCATTCATCGACGCTCATGGCGAGGCGCTACTTGATCATATCGAGAAGTCGCTTCTTCCAGTCGTATGGGCTGGCGGGCTTGATCGCGCCGCTCCGGGGCCGGCAAGCATTGCACCTTTCATGACGCGCCTGAAGGGCGGCCTGGCTCCCTTTTCCGGCATGGCGTTTCCGGTGCGCCTCGGCGCCGTTGGCAACGGCTTCGTTGTCTTTACGGGCGATGATCTCGAGCCGGCCAGCGATATGATCGTCGAACTGCACGTGAGATCGTGCCAGATCATGATCGACCTGCTTTCGCTCGACGAGCGCCGCGTGGCGGCTGCCGAAGCTCTCAGCGAACGCGAAATTGCCTGCCTGCAGCTTGCTGGAGACGGGCGCATCAGCGAAGAGATTGCAGAGAAGCTTGGTCTCTCGGTGCATACCGTCAACGCCTATCTCGGTTCGGCAACGATCAAGCTGGATTCGGTCAATCGAATCCAGGCGATCGCAAAGGCCATCCGTCTTGGATATATCAGCTGACGAGAAGCCGTGTGGGCTTTAGCCCGCCAAAGCCTGCAATGGTTCGACGTTATAGCGTGCGTCGCGCAGGCTTTGCTCGAGGAAAACAGTGTTTTCGTCGGGATCCGCCGAAGGGTTCTGGAACGCGATGTGGTTGATCTCGATGCCGGCGTGCGCCTCTGCAAGCATCAGCTGCGCATAGATCGTGACGCCGCGCGGCTTGATCTCAAGGTCGATGACCACTTCGGGCTTGCCGCCCCACTCTAGCGTGTAGCTGCCGCCATGGCCGAAATTGACCGTGCCGGGGTGGAAGAAGAGCTCGGCCGCTGACGATACGAGATCGGAAAGATTGCCGTAATACTCGAAGCGCAGAAGAGAGATGAGATCCGAGGCGTCCAGAAGCCGCAATTCCGTGGCAACGGGGCTGATGGCTTCAGCCAGGATTTTTTCACGCTGGGCAGAGTAGGGGCATTTTTTCATTCGGCTATCTTACCCGTTTGTTCTTGGCTTGCGCCGCGTAAACCCGATGGATGAGTTCCGCGACTGCCTTATAGAATACAGACGGTATGACACTATCGACCGAGACTTGCGCAAACATGGAGCGCGCGAGCGGCGGGTCTTCGAAAACGGGGATCCCATTCTTTTCCGCGATCTCCCTGATTTTCAATGCAATTAGGTCTTGCCCCTTGGCGACGACGACAGGCGCGTCGTTTTCCTCACGCACATAGCGCAGGGCGACGGCAAAGTGAGTCGGGTTGGCGATTACGAGCGTCGCGCGATCGACATTGGCAATCATGCGCCGGCGGGCACGGTCGCGCATGAGCGAGCGCTGGCGGCTCTTGACGAAGGGGTCACCCTGCGACTGCTTGTTCTCTTCCTTGACCTCGTGCCGCGTCATCTTCAGTTCGGTGAACCAGTGGTAGCGCGTCCAGAAGACGTCGGCGATGGCGACGACGGCTGTGGCGATCAGGACGACGACGGTGATCTTTTGCATCGACGTCATCATCCGCGTAAAGATCGTTTGCGGATCGGAGAACATCGCATCGATCGCGCTGAAGTATTCGCTCTTCAGCGCAAAGAACATGACGACGCCGACGATCACGATCTTCGTCAGCGATTTGCCGAACTCGATGAGGCCAGGCAGGCTGAACAGCCGCGACCATCCCTTGGCGATCGAAATGCGCGAAAACTGCGGCCGTATGCGCTCGAGCACCGGCGTTGGCAGGTTCTGCGAGATGGACGCGGCAACGCCAAACGCCATGAACAGGATGAAGGCGGGCGCGAGGAAGGCCGCCGAAACCCAGGCGAGGTGAACGAACAGGGAGAGCGCGTCCGGCCCGGTTTCGAGTTTCCATTGGTCGGGCTGCTCGAAAATGTCCTTCAGCGCCTCGCCGACCTTGCTGAGCCCACTCGGCAGGAAGAAGATGATATAGACGAAGGTGGCAAGCACGGTGGCAAACAGTGGCACCTCGCGCGAGAACGGCACGTTGCCTTTCTCAGCGGCGTCGCTTTTCTTCTTCGCTGTCGGGTCTTCTGTTTTGCTGTCCTTGTCGTCGTCGGCCAAGGCCGAAGCCCTCCATCAAAAAGAAACGGCCGCGCCAGGGCGCGGCCTTTCCTAGAAGGTATCTCCCTTTCGCCGCGGCGATCAACCGCAGCGGCCGGGAAGAGGTGCTTCGTACACAACAACAGCGGCTTAGGCCGCGGCCGAGCCTTCGCCTTCGGTCTCCTTGAGCTGGATTTGCCCGGAGTTTGCCAGGCGAATCGCTTCCTGGGCGATGGCGCGCCGGGCGATGGCGATTTCGCGCGGATTGATGCCAACGGTGCCGCTCTGCAGATCCGATTCGATCATGCGGCGCTGGCGCGGGCTGATCGATGCGAGGACGGCCTCGCGCATGTCGGCAGACGAGCCGCGCAACGCCATGGTCAGGATGTCGGACGAGATATCGTTCATGAGCATGACGCGGCTGCGCTGCGGCATGAGCATGAGGTCGTCGAAGAGGAAGATCTTCGGACGGACCTTGTTGACCGATTCGCGGCTGATCGATTCGAGCGAGGTGAGCAGGGTATCGACCTGCGGCTTGTCCATCTCGTTCATCAGTTCCGCAACCTTCGTCGAGCCGATCGAATTCTTCTCGGCGTCGATCTCTGCCAGCAGGCTTAGCACCTGCTTTTCGATGATCTGCGCGGCCTTGGGGCTGACGGCCTTGAGGTTGACGGTACGGTTCATGATGTCCGCGCGGCGGCCGTCCGGAATCTGCATCAGAACCTTGGCGCCGAATGAGGAGGGCATCATGGAGAGAATATAGGCGACAGTCTGCGGATGTTCGCGCAGGAGGAACTTGCCGATGAAGGCCGGGTCGCCTTCGCCGAGGCGATCCCAGATCGACGTCTCGTATGCCTGGAAGGTGGTGCGACGGCCAAGCAGGCTGTCGACTTCGTCGGGCGTGAGACCCTCTTCAAGGATGCTCTCGATCGCCTTGGCATTATCCATGAGGCCTGCACCCTCGGTGAACAGGTCCTCGAATTCGGCGACAAGTCCGAGCAATTCATCCGGCGGGATCGCACGCAGCGTTTGCGCCGAGCCGATGATCGTCTGCAGCTCGGCCTGCGTGAAATATTTCAACAGCCTGCCGGCGACCCCTTTCCCCATGGCGAGGAGAACGGCCGCCGCCTTTTCAGCCTGGGTCAACGGTTTCTCGGCTAGCGCGCCGCCGAAATCGTCAAAGTCCATCATGGTCTAACCTCTCCGTCCCTGCACCGGGATCAGGCTTTCTTTGTACTCAGAACTTCTATCAGTTTGACGCCGAAACGCGTGTCGTCGTTTTCCAGAACGGTGATCTCGCCGCGAGCGATCTTGCGGCCGTTCACCATGATTTCGACCGGCTCACCGATCTTCTTGTCGAGCGCGATGGTTGCGCCCTCGTTAAGGTTCATCAGGCCGGCGACCTGCATGCGGCTGCTGCCGAGCATGATCTGAACGTCGATCGGGATATCCATGATCAGGTCGAGGTTCGACTGCATGGCGCTGCCGAGCGGGGCAGGTTCGGAAGCGATCGCACCAAACGAGCTGTCGCCGAAGTTGGCAGAGCCACCAAAATCGGATGTTGCGCCGAAATCGTGGCCACCAAATGCGGGCTCTGCCGCATCTCCGAAACCGCCGCCAAAGGTTGACAGGTCGGTGCTGCCGCTAAAGGCGTCGGCCTCTCCAGCAAAATCCGGCAGGCCGCCGTCCGCGTCGGTCTTCAGGACGCCGCGCAGGTCATCGATGGCCTGATCAAGCTCGGCCTCGTTGCCCGGGAGCTCCATTGAAAGGTCGCTGTTCTTGGGTGTTTTCTTCGTCGCCATGAAATCACTATTCCAGTTGAAACTTGCCTCAAGCTGCCGTGGCAGCCCGGTTGGAAAATGGGCTAATTCATCAAGTGGCGGATGAGCTCGTCATCCGAATTAATCGTATCCTTCACCCGGACGGTATAATGTTCGCCCGAACGTCCAAACTCGCAGATGTACAATTCCTTGCTGTTGGCGCTGACTTCGACGCGGACGTCGCCGCGGTCGTGGAAGGGGATGACATCGCCAGCCGCAAGTTTCGAAATGGTCCGCAGCGTCAGGTCCTGCAGACGGATCTTTGCGTCGAGCGTCACCGGCGAGCGGCGCACCTGCTCGCTGAGCTGATCGCTCCATTCGGTCGATTTAGCCGACTGGCCCTTGGCCTTCGGAGCCGTCACCGTCGTCTTCAGCAGGGCAGCCTGGGGAACGATCAGCGAGAAATCCGAGGTGATGCCGGAGAGCGTGATCGACATGTTGATCGCGGCCGCGAACTCGTCGGGCTTGTCTTCGGCCGGCTTGATCCGTGTTTCGAACGCATGCGGAAACTCAAGCACTGGCTCGAAGCCGCCAGGCGCGTTCACTGCCGAACGAAGGACATTGGCGAACTTGTCGAAGACCATGACCGCAAGCTCGAGCTCGATCACGGAGAGCAGGCGATCCGCCGGCTGCTCGACGGCGTCTGCCGCCGCACCCAGCAAGTGTTCCATCAGGGTGATGATGAAGCTGTTGCCGCAGGCAAGCGTAATGTTTGGTGACCAGTTGCGGAGCGTCGCATCGACGAGCGTCGTATTGTCGCCGAGGTTGGCGACCAGCTCGTTCTTGTGCCCGCTGTCGCAACCGAGATAGGCCACTTCGACGTCGAGGTTCGTCTCGCTCTTGATGATGTCGGGCAGAAAGACGGCGTAGACTTCGCCGAATCCGCTGCAGATCTTCTCGACGGTGGCCTTGTCGCCCAGCCTGCCGGTCAGTTTGGCAAGAAGGGCTTCGCCCATGAGGGGTTTCTTGAGGGGAGCGTTCATGACCGTTTACGCCGCCTTGTTCTCGCCGCCGGGATTCATCATTTCCTGCTCGACCGCGTCGATCGAAGGACGCTCGTAGGCCGAAATTGTCTTGCGGCCGTATTCGAGCGCGACCTGCGGCACCGAGCCGTTCATGTAGGCAAGCAGGGTCTGCTTGACGATGACGTAGAGGCGATGCTGCTTGGTGCGGACGATCTTGATCTGGGAAATGATCGGCGAACACACGCAATAGGACAGGATGATGCCGAGGAAGGTGCCGACGAGCGCCGAGCCGATCAGGTGGCCGAGGACCTCAGGCGAATCGTTGATGTGCGCCATGGCCTTGATGACACCGAGAACGGCGGCGACGATACCGATCGCGGGGAAGGCGTCGCCCATGATCTGGATGGCGTGATAGGGCTTCATCTTGTCGTGAAGGATCGTGTTGATCTCTTCGTCCATCAGTGCTTCGATCTCATGCGAGCGGGCATTGCCGATGATGATCAGGCGGACGTAGTCGCAGATGAACGCCGTCAGTTCCTTGTTCTTGAGGATCGTCGGCGCGGACTGGAAGATCGAGGATTCGGCCGGATTGTCGATATGGGCTTCGATCTCGTTGCGAGACTTCGTGCGAAGATCGCGCATCAGGGAGTAGAGGACACCAAGCGTATCGAGATAATTCCGCTCCTTCGGCACCGTGTGCTTGAAGGCTTCGATGAGCGCCTTGCCGGAATCCTTCACCACCTTCATCGGGTTGCCCATGACGAAGCTGCCCAGGCCGGCGCCGCCGATGATGACTAGCTCGAACGGCTGCCAGAGCGCGTCCACGTGGCCACCCATCGCCATGAAGCTGCCGACGATACAGCCGCAGGTAATCACAAATCCGATAATGATATTCATCGTCAGTCCAAACCTGATCGTTATTTTCAACTCAACGGATAGGGCTGCTGGCTTGCGTGAGGCTGATGATAGTCCCTGCAAATCAAGCTTTTGCATGCCAGCTTCGCGCAAGCATTTGCTGTCAGCTTGTCGGTGACGAATGGGCATCCGTGCCCGTTTCTGAGGTGCCGCCTCAGCGAAATTCGTGGTCGAACCGACTGCAAACACCCGGATTTCGTACCGTTCATCGCCAATGCAGGAGCCTATCGGGATGCAATCCGGTCTTTATGTTTCTTTGTCGTCGCAGATCGCACTCGAACGTCGCCTCACCACCATCGCCGACAACATGGCGAACGTGAACACGACGGGCTTCCGCGGGACGGAGGTGAAATTCGACGAGATGCTCGGCGAGACCGGCAACAAGATCAATGCGAAGATCGCCTATGTGTCCCAGGGCAACGACTATCTCTCCGGCGATACTGGCGAGTTCGAGCACACCGGAAACATGCTCGACTTCGCGATCAAGGGGGATGCCTGGTTCTCGGTCGACACGCCGGCCGGCAAAGTTCTGACCAAGGATGGCCGCTTCACGATGAAGGAAAACGGCGAGCTCGTTTCCGTTCGAGGTTACCCTGTTCTCGACGCCGGCGGTGCGCCGGTGACGCTCAACACGGCTGCTGGCGAACCGAAGGTCGGCTCTGACGGATTGATCTACCAGGACGGCAAGCAGGTCGGTGCGCTGGGTCTCTTCGAGGCCGATATCAGCAAGGGCTATCTGCGCTACGAGAATAGCGGCATCATGACGACCGAGCAGCCACGCGCCGTCACCGATCGTTTCAATGTCGGTGTCCGGCAGGGCTATCTCGAAAATTCCAACGTCAACGCGATGCGCGAGATTACGCAGCTGATCGAAGTCAATCGCGCCTTCGAGAGTATGACGTCGCTCTCGAAGGACAGCGAGACTTCGTTCAGCGAGGCGATCAAGACGCTCGGCGGCAGCCGCTGAACGGGGCCTGAAGCATGAGCAATACGCCGCTCACCGAATCCGACCTTTCGCCGAAGCTCACGCATCTCGCGGGGCTCGTGTCGCGCTATTCGAGCCCCGAATTCCTGGTCGCCCCCGGCGGTCACGTCCAGACGATCGCGGCCGGCCACTACACCGTGACCGGCCTGTCGCGCCATGTGCGGCTCGGAGAATTCGTCGCCCACAAGTCGCCGACCGGCATCCACCTCGGCGAAGTGGTTCGCGTCGAGCCTGAACTGACCTATGTCTGCCCGATCGAGCCGGGCGAGCCGATCGGCATCCATGATACGGTCATCCGCAAGGGTGCATTCCGCATCTCTCCGGCGGACAGCTGGTGCGGGCGCACCATCAACGCGCTGTGCGAGCCGATCGATGGCCTCGGTCCCATTGTCGAGGGGCTCTGCCGCCGCTCCATTTCGAACACGGCGCCGCCGTCCATGACGCGGAAGCGCGTGGAGACAGGCTTCAAGACGGGCGTTCGCGCTATCGACATTTTCTCGCCGCTCTGCCTCGGCCAGCGCCTCGGCATTTTCGCAGGCTCGGGCGTCGGTAAGTCGACGCTGCTGTCCATGCTGGCCCGTGCGGATGCTTTCGACAAGGTCGTCATCGCGCTTGTGGGTGAACGTGGCCGCGAAGTGCGCGAATTCATCGAGGACACGCTTGGCGACAACATGAAGAAGGCGATCGCCGTCGTCGCGACGAGTGACGAGAGCCCGATGCTGCGCAAGATGGCGCCGCTGACAGCGGTCACCATCGCCGAGCATTTCCGCGATCAGGGCGACAACGTACTCTTGATCGTCGACAGCGTTACCCGATTTGCCCACGCGATCCGCGAGGTCGCGACTGCGTCGGGTGAACCGCCGATCGCCCGTGGCTATCCCGCCTCGGTCTTCACCGAGCTGCCGCGCCTGCTGGAGCGTGCCGGACCCGGACCGGAGGGGACCGGAACGATCACCGCGATCATTTCCATCCTCGTCGATGGTGACAACCACAACGACCCGATCGCCGACTCGACGCGCGGCATTCTGGACGGCCACATCGTCCTGCAGCGTAGTCTGGCGGAGGAAGGGCGTTACCCACCGATCGATCCGCTGGCCTCGATCTCGCGTTTGGCGCGCAAGGCCTGGACCCCGGATCAGGAGAAGCTGGTGTCTCGCCTGAAGACGCTCATCCACCGCTTCGAGGAAACACGCGACCTGCGCCTGATCGGCGGCTATCGCCCGGGCGCCGATCCTGATCTCGATATGGCGGTCAAGCAGGTACCGATTATTTACGATGTTTTGAAACAGTCGCCCGGCGATAGCGATTCGAGGGATGCCTTTGCCGATCTGGCCGGCGCCCTGAAAGCCGCGGCCGGCATCGGCGGCCAGCCGAGTATCCGCAGGTAGAGAGGCGCGACGTGACAGATTTCGATGACGATGAGAAGATCGCCCCGCTGAAGCCTCTGCGGCGCAAAACCGTCTTTCTCGACCGCGCCCTGACAATTACCGGCCTTACCCTGGCGGCGGCGTCCGCCTTCTTTCCGTGGTACGTCTTCTTTAACGAGGACAAGTTCGGCATCAATGTCCCGCAGGGCGACCGGACACGCGACCTTCCCGACTGGCCGGCACGAAACGTCTTCAGCGTTTCGCCCCTCGCGATGGCCAACAAGAACCGATACGACAAGAAGCCCGAGATCCCCGTCGATCCGCTGACGACCGCGACGGTCTCCAACATTGGCAAGGAAGACGATAAGGGTCCGCCGGCCGAGGATCAGCCGTTCCCCGGAAAATCCGGCTTTCGCCTCCTTCACGTGGCAAACGGCCGTGCCTTGATCGAAGATACCTCAGGCATGTACGTCGTTCGGGTGGGATCCATTCTGCCGGACGAAAGCCGGTTGGCGACGCTGGAGGAACGTGATGGCAAATGGGTCATCATCACCTCCAAGGGCGATGTCTATCAGCATAATTGAGCGTGCACCGCTCTCAAGCGCATCAGTCGAAGGCTCCACCGGATACGGTCGGAGCCTTCGGCGCACTATGGGAGTGCGCGCCAGGCAGCCACGGAATGTCGGACCGCATTCTCCGTAAGTCTGACGCAAGATTACCGTCCTAGGTTCGCCCCAGTAAAAACGGAGAGTTCCCATGCAACCGATTCAACTTTTCGACTTGGCGTCGCGGCAGGCCGAATGGCTGACGATCCGTCAGGAGGTTGTGGCCGGCAACATCGCGAACGCGAATACGCCGAAATATCGCGCCAAAGACATCACGCCTTTCCAGGCCACCCTCGACCGGTCGGACATTATTATGGCGCGCACGAATGCTGCGCACCTGACCGGCAACGATCTCGGCACGAAAAGCGACATCGACGTCAAGGACGCGGCCCTTGACCAGGAGATCGGCGTGCAGGAGTCCGGCAACACGGTCGGTCTAGCCGAGGAACTCACGAAGTCCGGTGAAATCAAGCGTCAGTACGATCTGAACACGTCGCTCGTAAGCTCGTTCAATCGACTGATGCTGATGACAGTGAAGAGCTAAGATCATGGATCCTTTGTCAGCAGCACTCAAAATCGCGGGATCCGGGCTTGAAGCGCAATCGACGCGCCTTCGCATCGTGTCCGAAAACATCGCCAACGCACGCTCGACCGGCGACACGCCCGGTGCCGATCCCTACCGTCGCAAGACCATCACCTTCGGCGAAGCGGTCGATCGCGCCAATGGCGTCACGACTGTCAACGTCAAGAAGTTCGGCGTCGACGAATCGAAGTTCATCACTGAATTCGACCCCTCCAATCCGGCTGCGGACGAGAAGGGCATCGTCAAGCTCCCGAACGTCAACATGCTGGTCGAGATGGCCGACATGCGCGAAGCAAACCGTTCGTATGACGCCAACCTGCAGACCATCAAGCAATCCCGCGACCTGATTTCGTCGACAATCGACCTTCTGAAGAGCCAATAATCATGATCAACAACGTCAATAGCGTCAGCTCCCTGTCGATGACCCGCGGCCTTGCCGCCATCGAGAAGGACAGCTCCACAGCTTCATCGGCGGCAGAAAGTGCTGCAAACGACGGCGGCTTTGGCGCGGTTCTCACCAATGTTGCGACGGGCGCCGTCAATACCCTCAAGAATGCAGAAAGCATGTCCTTTGCCGGCATCAAGGGCACCGCGACGACGCGTGAAGTCGTCGATGCCGTCATGCAGGCACAGCAGACCCTTCAGACTGCGATCGCCATTCGCGACAAGGTCGTTTCGGCCTTTCTCGACGTTACCCGCATGCAGATGTAATTGATTTGAGGACGAAGCCATGAGAGCGCTTGCCATTGCTGCGACGGGTATGGATGCCCAGCAGACCAATCTTGAAGTCATCGCCAACAACATCGCGAACATCAACACGACCGGCTTCAAGCGCGCTCGCGCTGAATTCACGGACCTGTTGTATCAGACCGAGCGCGCCAAGGGCGTTTCGAACCGCGCGAACCAGGCGATCGTACCTGAAGGTGCGAACATCGGTCTCGGTGTCCAGACGGCCGCCGTCCGCAACCTGCACATCCAGGGCGAGCTTTCGCAGACCGGCAACGACCTCGACGTAGCGCTTATTGGTCGCGGCTTCTTCCAGATCCAGGCGCCCGATGGCACGACGCTCTACACGCGCGCTGGCGCGTTCAATAAAAACGAGACTGGCCAGATCGTCACCACCGACGGTTACCTGGTAGCGCCTAATATCACGATCCCGCAGGGTTCGACGCAAGTGACCATCAGCCGCTCGGGCGAAGTTTCGGCGAAGCTGCCGGGCGACACCGATCCGACCGTGCTCGGCCAGCTGCAGATCGCCGACTTCGTCAACGAGGCCGGCCTTCAGCCTCTCGGCGACAACCTCTTTCAGCAGACACCTGCGTCGGGCGATCCCGTGGTCGGCACGCCCGACGAAGAAGGCTTCGGCTACATGAAGCAGGGCTACCTCGAATCGTCGAACGTCGACCCGGTGAAGGAAATCACCGAACTGATATCGGCGCAGCGCGCCTATGAAATGAACTCCAAGGTCATCACCACCGCCGACGAAATGGCCTCCATCGTCAGCAAGAACCTGAAGTAATCGGGAAGGGCCGAAACATGATGTTTTGCCGGGTCAAAGATATCCTCGGATGGGCGGCAGCCGCCGCCGTTGCGATCACCGCATTTGCCATGCCGCAGGCAGCAGCCGCTGCCGGCATGGGATATGCCGTCGTTCCGACGACGACCATCTACCCCGGCGAAACCGTTTCCGGCGCCCAGCTCCAGGAAGTGGAAGTGACCAACCCCAACCTCAAGGGCGACTATGCAAAGTCGATCCGCCAGGTCGAAGGGATGATTTCGAAGCGCACGCTCCTGCCGGGGCGCACGATCTCCGTCTCGGCGCTGCGAGAGCCCTATACTGTGACGCGCGGCTCCTCGACCCGTCTTATCTTCACGCTCGGCGCGATGACGATCTCGGCGGCCGGCTCGCCGCTCGAGGATGGTATGACGGGGCAGCTCATCCGCGTTCGCAACATGGATTCCGGCGTGATTGTCAGCGGCACCGTGCTCGCAGACGGCACCATACACGTGGCCGCAAAATGAAGATGTTTTTTCGCCTGTTCGTAGCCCTCGCGTTTCTGTCTCCGAATGTCCTGGCCGTCACGCCCGCTGCGGCGATGAACTCGCGCATCAAGGACATTGCCTCCCTGCAGGCCGGACGCGACAACCAGCTGATCGGCTACGGTCTGGTCGTCGGTCTTCAGGGCACCGGCGACGGATTCCGCGCTTCCCCGTTTACCGAGCAGTCGATGCGCGCCATGCTGCAGAACCTCGGCATCTCCACGCAGGGCACCCAGTCCAACGCGAAGAACACCGCAGCTGTCATGGTGACAGCAAATCTGCCACCCTATGCCAGTCCCGGCAGCCGCATCGACGTGAACGTCAGTTCGCTTGGCGACGCGACTTCGCTGCGCGGCGGCACACTGATCATGACGTCGCTGTCGGGCGCCGACGGCCAGATTTACGCTGTCGCGCAGGGCTCGGTCGTGGTCTCGGGTTTCACCGCCCAGGGCCAGGCCGCGACGGTAACCGAGGGTGTGACGACCGCTGGACGGGTGCCGGGCGGCGCCATCATCGAACGTGAACTGCCCTCGCGCTTCAAGGATTCCGTCAATCTCGTCCTGCAACTGCGCAACCCGGACTTCTCGACGGCGATCCGCATTGCCGATGTCGTCAATGGCTATGCTTCCACTCGCTTCGGCGGCCCGGTAGCAGAAGCCAAGGACGCGCAGGAGGTCATCGTCCAGAAGCCGAGAACGGCGGATCTGACGCGCCTGATGGCCGATCTGGAGAATCTTATCGTCGAGACCGACACGCCGGCCAAGGTCGTGGTGAACGAGCGAACGGGAACGATCGTCATCGGCGCGGATGTGCGCGTGTCGCCGGTTGCCGTCAGCTATGGTACTCTCACTGTCCAGGTAACCGAGACACCGCAGATCATTCAGCCAGAGCCGTTCTCGCGCGGTGTGACCGCCGTGCAGCCGCAGACCGACATCGCTGCGCAGAAGACGGGCGGCAAGGTGGCTCTGCTGGATGGGCCTGATCTCAGGACGCTCGTGGCGGGTCTCAACAATATCGGCGTCAAGCCGGATGGCATCATTGCCATCCTCCAGGGCATCAAATCAGCCGGCGCGCTGCAAGCGGAGCTCGTCCTGCAATGATGAAGAATATGGCCTTGTCAGACTTGCTTCAGCGGCTTGCACTGCCTGCGATGGCCGTCGTGGCGTTGTCCATTCCCGGCGCCTTCGCACAGGAACAGCCGTCGCCGAGGGGTGAAATGACATCGCAGGAGGAGATCAAGCAGTTCTGCACGAACATTGCCGATCCCGCGCGCGACCAGCGCTATCTGCTGCAGAAGCAGGAACTCGAGAAGCTTCGCGCCGACGTCGATTCCCGCATTGCGGAAATGAACAAGCGCAAAGAGGAATATCAGGACTGGCTGAAGCGCCGTGATGATTTCCTCAAGCAGGCCGAAGCGGGCCTCACCGATATCTATAAGAAAATGAAGCCGGACGCAGCCGCATCACAGCTGCAAGAGGTGAAGATCGAAGTGGCGGCCGCCGTCATCATGCGGCTGAACGCGACCCAGTCGAGCTTGATCCTCAATGAGATGGATCCGCAGAAGGCCGCGGTCATCGCCAATATCATCGCCAGCGCGTCCGATCCCAATACGTCGAAGGACCCCTCATGAACATGCGTTTCCCGGTCGCGATCGCCGCCGTAGCCCTTCTTGCAGGCTGCGCATCGCCGCAGGCTGTCAATGAGATCGGTCGCGCCCCAGCCATGAGCCCGATCGGCAGCGGCCTTGCTTATGGCCAGACGCCGCAGATGGCGCTTTATCCGAAGCAGCCGCGCCAGGTCGCGCAGGGCTATTCTCTCTGGAGCGACTCGCAGGCCGCCCTCTTCAAGGATGCGCGCGCGCTGAATGTCGGCGACATCCTGACCGTCGATATCCAGATCAACGACAAGGCGAAGTTCGAGAACGACACCAGCCGCAGCCGGACCAACTCGAGCGGCCTGAACTGGGATGTGAACGCCAACGTCATGGGTTGGAATCCTCAGTCGAAGACCGATGTGACCTACGGTTCGGATACCAGTACCGACGGCAAGGGGAAGATCGACCGGTCCGAAACGCTGAAGCTCATGGTCGCCGCCGTCGTCACCGGTATCCTCGAGAACGGCAACCTCGTGATCAGCGGTTCTCAGGAGGTTCGCGTCAATCAGGAGATCCGCATTCTCAACGTTGCCGGTATCGTGCGCCCGCAGGACGTGAACTCCGACAACCAGATTTCCTACGAGAAGATTGCTGAAGCGCGCATCTCCTACGGCGGTCGCGGCCGCCTGATGGAAGTACAGCAGCCGCCGCGCGGCCAGCAGGCCGTCGATCTCTTCTCGCCGCTCTGAGGCACACATCATGGCAGAGACAGAAACCGCTGGGGGCCAGCCGAAAAAGGCCACAATAATGACGATCGTCGGGCTTGCGGTCCTGACGCTGCTCGGCGCCGGCGGCGGCTGGGTGGTCGGTGACATGGTTGCGCCCAGCATCAAAGGCGCCGAGCAGGCGGAACAGGCCAAGGCGGCCAGGGACGAGGCCGCGCAGAAAAAGGAAGGCGAGGCGGGCCTGCCTCGCATTTCGACGGAAGCCAACAACATCGTTCAACTCGAGCCCATCACCACGAACCTTGCCTATCCCTCGGAAAGCCTAGTTCGCCTGGAAGTCGCGCTGCTCTTTAACGGCCCGCCGGACGTCAAGGTCGCCGAGGATGTCCATCAGGACATCCTCGCCTATGTCCGTACGGTTTCGCTGCAGCAGATCGAGGGACCGCGAGGCTTCGAATATCTTAAGGATGACATCCAGGAGCGTGTTGACCTTCGCGCGCAAGGGCGCGTATCGAAGGTCATGTTCAGGACCTTCGTCGTCGAATGATTCGATTCATATTGTTATTCGCTGCCATGATGGCGGCACCGGAGCTGGCCCATGCGCAGCAGCTCCCATCAAACCTTTTGAACTTGCCGGTCGACGGTTCGGTTGCGGCATGGATCATCAGAACATTCGGCCTGTTGACCGTTCTTTCGGTCGCTCCGGGCATCCTGATCATGGTGACGAGCTTCCCGCGCTTCATCATTGCATTCTCGATCCTGCGATCGGGAATGGGCCTGTCTTCCACGCCCTCCAACATGATCCTCCTGTCGCTCGCGTTGTTCATGACTTTCTACGTCATGCAGCCCACGTTCGATCAGGCATGGCAGACCGGCGTCCAGCCGCTCCTGTCGAACCAGCTCGACGAGCAGCAGGCGGTGGCGCGTATCGCCGAGCCCTTCCGGGGATTCATGGCGAACAACACCCGCGACAAGGATCTGGCGCTTTTCGTGGATCTGGCGCGCGAGCGTGGCCAAACTGTCGAGACCGGCGAGAAGATCGACTACCGCGTCCTCATTCCGGCTTTCATGATTTCGGAAATCCGCCGCGGCTTCGAGATAGGCTTTCTCGTCGTCCTTCCTTTCCTGGTCATCGATCTGATCGTCGCCACCATCACCATGGCAATGGGCATGATGATGCTGCCGCCGACCTCGATCTCGCTGCCATTCAAGATTCTCTTCTTCGTGCTCATCGACGGCTGGAACCTGTTGGTCGGAAGTCTGGTCCGCTCGTTCCACTGACGAGGTTTCGCGGCTTCACACTCCACACAACAAAAGGCCCGCTGGCGTTCACCGGCGGGCTTTTTGTTGTGTGTGGCTTCCATCTAGTCGAAGCTGAAGAATGGCTCCGTGCGCGGCGGCAGGGCCGGAACGTCGATGTGGTCAGGGTCCAGTCCCATCTTGGCGCGCTCCACCATGACCTCGTAGGACTTCTCGAGGTGGAGCGTGAAGCGTTCCGCATCGAACAGCGGCATGATGCAGGCGTTCTGGCGAATGCGCTGCTTGTAGTCGGCAATGCGCTCCGGGCTGCTCGCGAGCTCGACGGCCATGTCCTCGTAGGCCTTGATGTCGGCGGCGACGAGTTCCGGCAAGCCGATTGCGTTGAGCAGACTCTCGGTGACGCGGGAAGCGAAATTGGTGCCCTTGACCGTCAGGACTGGCAGGCCACCCCAGAGCTGTTCGGAAGTGGTTGTGTGGCCGTTGACCGGGAAGGTGTCGATACCGAGGTCCGCCATCTGCTGGCGATCGATGTGCTCTTCGTAGGATACGCGGGGGCAGAAGATCACTCGCTTCGAATCGATCCCCCTCCTGTTCATATAGTTCCGCAAGTTGGCCTCGGTACGCGGTGACGAAAGCATAAGCCAAAGTACGCTGTTCGGCGTGCGCTTGAGAATGTTGCACCAGACGTCGAGTATGTCCGCGTTGATCTTGCGGTTTGCGTTGAACGAGGCAAAGACGAATGCATCCTCCGGCAAACCGACCTCAGCACGTGTTGTTGGCCTCGGCTTCGGACGGTTGGCGGGATCATTGGGCTGATAGCTGTCCGGCATGCGCACCAACTTCTCGTAATAGTGCGCTTCACTGCCCTCGGGCAGCACGAAGCGATCGCCGATCGAGTAGTCAAGATCGATGTCCGTTACCGTGCCCGGGAAGCCAAGCCATGTCGCCTGTATTGGCGCCCCGCCATAGTTTAGTATTCTGGACCGTCCGCCGAGTGTGTGCCCCTTGAGATCAATCAGGATGTCGATCTGCCGCTCACGAATGGCTTGTGCGGCTTCTTCATCGGTCATGTCCCGGACGATGCATACTTCGCCCCACTGTGAGCGATCGACAGTGCTGGCCTCATGTTCCAGGTGTTTCTCCGCGGTATGGCAGAAGAGCGTCACCTCGAACTTGTCTCGGTCATGCAGCTCGAGGACGCGGCGCAGCAACTTCATGGTCGCATGCCCAACCCAAAAGTCCGAGGAGAGATAACCGATCCGAATTTTGTCTCCCCATGAATGGGGAACGGCTTTGCGCCGCGCGGCTGCCTCCTTCAGGGGAAGCGAAGGAGTGTGGGAGGCGCGCGCATTGAGCGCCTCGTTGCCACACCAATGGAGGTTGTAGAAAGGGTTGTCGCGTTCCAGGAAGCCCAGGTCGCCCTTTTCGAGCATTCGCTGCACGGACTGAAACTCCCTTGCGACCAAATCGAAATCGCACACCTCGCGCGCGAAAACGAGCAGGAGCAGCCGGAGCGATATGATCTCCGGAAACTTCTTGAAGAGATTGCGGATAAGCGTCTCGTTGGTCGCATCCAGAATGTCGTCGCCGACCATTCGCACGGCGAGGCGCGCATGGTCCGGGTTGCTGCTCTTGGAAATGACGTCGCGGTAGGGACTAACGAGATCTTTTCGGCCCTGCTTCAGATGAATGTTAACAAGCACGCTGGCAAGGTCGACGTCGGACCTAGCGAGAGACATGAGACGAAGTGCGTAAAGCAGGGCCTGCTCCTCGTCGCCGCAAGCAAAATACAGAAGCGCGGCTTCGCGCGTGTAAAGCGACTCCTTGTTGCTGTCGAGTTCGCCCGCCAACGCATAGGCACTTGCCGCCTCCGATTTGAAGCCGAGTTTCAGCAGGTTCTTGGCAAGCAGGACGTACGTTTTTACATCCTTCTGCGTGTTGATGATTTGGTTCAGCGCTTCAAGCGACTTGAGATACTGTCCCTTTTGGTAGTCTTTCGAAGCCGCTGCAAACGAAATATTGGTATTCAAGAGCCCACCCCATTCGGAACTTTGTCGACGAGCGCCAAGGCCACGCGCGCGCAGGCCATATTGCGCCTAGTTTTGCTCTATCTAGACACACCAAGCTTGCTTGAAGCCGACGTGTTCCGCTGGGTCTGGCGCCTATGGGTGTTTGGACACCGTTAAC
The DNA here is from genome assembly GCF_014851595.1 of Rhizobium sp. RHZ01. Taxonomy (NCBI): domain Bacteria; kingdom Pseudomonadati; phylum Pseudomonadota; class Alphaproteobacteria; order Hyphomicrobiales; family Rhizobiaceae; genus Rhizobium; species Rhizobium sp. RHZ01. The sequence continues at coordinate 176,443 of NZ_JACUZZ010000007.1, read as the reverse complement.
CACATCGTGGACCTGACGCCGTTTCATCAGCCGTTTTAATGAGTTGGCAATGAATGGCTGCAAAATTGTTCCCGACATGACGGGTTTGGTTGCTCAAGAGAAACGGCACCGAGTGGCATGAAGCTGGTCCGTCATCGCCGGTATAGAAGTCCGGTATGTCCTCCTTTTGTATTTTGTTTTTGGGGACAGACTTATGACAAGCATTAACACCAACAACTCCGCCATGGCGGCACTCCAGACGCTGCGCAACGTCAACAAGGGCTTGAATAACACGCAGAACGCCGTTTCGTCTGGCCTGCGCGTCGGCAAGGCTGCCGACAACGCTGCCTACTGGTCGATCGCCACGACGATGAAGTCGGACAACAAGGCCCTTTCGGCTGTTTCCGACGCCCTCGGCATGGGCGCCGCCAAGCTCGACACCGCATATACGGCTGTCGACAGCGCCATCGACGTCGTCGGCGAGATCAAGGCAAAGCTCGTTGCAGCCAGCGAAGCTGGTGTCGACAAGACCAAGCTTCAGGACGAAATCACCCAGTTGCAGGCACAGCTCTACAGCGTTGCCCAATCCGCTTCGTTCAACGGCGAAAACTGGGTCAACAACGCCGGCGGTACCGTCAGCGTCGTTTCCTCCTTCGTCCGCGGCACCGGCGGCACGGTCTCGATCAAGACCACCGACTATGTGCTCGGCACGGCCAACACCCTGTTCAACGGCACGACCACCGGCGGCATTCTTGGTGGGACCGGCGCAAGCTCCGGCCAGTCGGTCTACGGCTTCACGATCGGTACTAGCACGACCCAAGGCGACATCGACAACCTGCTGACGGACGTCGAAACCACGCTGAAGAACATGACCACCCTCGGTTCGCAGCTCGGTTCGCTCCAGACTCGCGTCGACATCCAGTCGGACTTCGTGTCTTCGCTCAGCGACTCGATCGACTCCGGTATCGGCCGCCTGGTCGACGCCGACATGGAAGAAGAGTCCTCCAAGCTCAGCGCCCTGCAGACCCAGCAGCAGCTGGCGATCCAGTCGCTGTCGATCGCGAACTCCTCTTCGCAGAACATCCTCTCGCTGTTCCGCTAATAGCCCGTACGGCAGATTGAAGAAAGCTTGCGGCCGGGTCATTCCCGGCCGTAAGTGTTTTAATTTCCAGTTAACGAACGATCCGTAACTAGCGGATATTTTTAATAAATTTCCCCATACGGGTTCAGGATTTCTTAACCATGATGCCGTCATATGGGCCTATCGAAACGGCGAGTTGATTGCGCAGTACGAAGCGATCAACAGGCATGACGCTGACCGCCGTTCCCGGTAGAAAGTCCGGAATGTCCCTTCACATCAATTCTGCCAAAGGGGCAAATCAATGACCAGCATTCTGACCAACAACTCCGCAATGGCGGCACTCCAGACGCTGCGCAACGTCAACAGCAATCTGGCGGACACGCAGAACGCCGTTTCGTCTGGCCTGCGCGTCGGCAAGGCTGCCGACAACGCTGCCTACTGGTCGATCGCCACGACGATGAAGTCGGACAACAAGGCCCTTTCGGCTGTTTCCGACGCCCTCGGCATGGGCGCCGCCAAGCTCGACACCGCATATACGGCTGTCGACAGCGCCATCGATCTCGTCGGCGAGATCAAGGCAAAGCTCGTTGCAGCCAGCGAAGCTGGTGTCGACAAGACCAAACTTCAGGACGAAATCACCCAGCTGCAGGCACAGCTCTACAGCGTTGCCCAATCCGCTTCGTTCAACGGCGAAAACTGGGTCAACAACACCGGCGGTACCGTCAGCGTCGTTTCCTCCTTCGTCCGCGGCACCGGCGGCACGGTCTCGATCAAGACCACCGACTATGTGCTCGGCACGGCCAACACCCTGTTCAACGGCACGACCACCGGCGGCATTCTTGGTGGGACCGGCGCAAGCTCCGGCCAGTCGGTCTACGGCTTCACGATCGGCAACACCACGACCCAGGCCGCAATCGACAACCTGCTGACGGACGTCGAAACCACGCTGAAGAACATGACCACTCTCGGTTCGCAGCTCGGTTCGCTGCAGCAGCGCGTTGATATCCAGACCGAGTTCGTCTCCTCGCTCAGCGACTCGATCGACTCCGGTATCGGCCGCCTGGTTGACGCCGACATGGAAGAAGAGTCCTCCAAGCTCAGCGCCCTGCAGACCCAGCAGCAGCTGGCGATCCAGTCGCTGTCGATCGCGAACTCCTCTTCGCAGAACATCCTCTCGCTGTTCCGCAGCTAATAGCAGGAGCGCCCGCGGGCGCTTCAAACCGAAAGATCGCCGATCGAAGCCGCGCTCCCCCGAGCGCGGCTTTTTTATGTTTGTTAACTCGGCGTTAACCAAACTCATGTTTTCTGCCGTCAACGAAACGGTATGTTAACCAAGCTTAAGAAGCGGTTAGCGGGCATGAAGCTGATTGCCGTTCCCGGTGGCGGACCGGAGTGTCCTTTTCAATATTTGCCAGCCAAGGACCAATAATTTCATGACCAGCATTTTGACGAACGTCGCGGCAATGTCCGCCCTCCAGACCCTCCGCAGCATCAATGGCAGCCTGGAAGAAACGCAGAGCCGTGTTTCGTCAGGCTACCGCGTCGCGGAAGCCAAGGACAACGCTGCCTATTGGTCTATTGCGACGACGATGCGCTCGGACAACAAGGCGCTGTCGGCCGTCTCCGACGCGCTTGGCCTCGGCGCGGCGAAGGTCGATACCGCATATTCCGCCATGGATAGCGCCATCGATATCGTCAGCGAGATCAAGGCCAAGATCGTAGCCGCAACGGAAAAGGGCGTCGACAAGACCAAGGTTCAGGACGAAATCGCGCAGCTGCAGCAACAGTTGCTGAGTGTTGCGCAATCTGCTTCCTTCTCCGGTGAAAACTGGGTTGCAGGCAATACAACGAAAAGCGTGGTCTCCTCGTTCGTCCGCGACGCGAATGGACAGGTGTCCGTCCAGACGACAGAATATTTCCTCGATGACTCGACCAGCGGCAACGTTCTGTTTGGCATGACGACAACCGGAGCAATCGACACTGCGACTGGTATCATCGGAACCTCCTCGGGCAGCGTTGGCTCGATCTTCAGCATGGACATCACGAGCTTCAGCGACAGCGATATTAACCTGGCATTGACCACCGTGGAAAACGGCCTCAGCGCGCTGACGAAGGCGGGTTCGCAGCTCGGTTCGATCTCCACCCGGATCGATCTTCAGGAAAGCTTCGTTTCGAACCTCAGCGACTCGATCGACTCGGGCGTCGGACGCCTCGTTGACGCTGACATGGAAGAGGAATCGAGCAAGCTGACCGCGCTGCAGACACAGCAGCAACTGGCGATCCAGTCGCTGTCGATCGCCAACAACAGCGCACAGAACGTCCTCACGCTGTTCAAGGGCTAAGAACGCTGCCAGCCACGAAGTGAGACCGAAAGCCGCGTCGCGAGATGCGGCTTTATCTTTGTTTTTGAAGCGATAATCAAGGTTGCGCGAGGCTTGCGGCACCGACGCCGTAGCCCTTGCGCCGGTCCGGAGCCTTGGTTACCTTCGCTTAACAGTTGATTTGTTTTAGCGACAAACCGGCCTGGAGGATCCAGTCGGGGGCATGACGCCAGCTCAGTCGCTGCCGCTCGCCGGCCTGTCCCGTTTCCCTATTCAGAGCCAGAAAATGACATACAAAATTACCAGCTCGGCACAGGTGAACGCCCTCGCGGCGCTGCGCATCATCAACAAGGACGCCGCAACGGTTCAGCAGCAGGTTTCGTCGGGTTACCGCGTCGAAACGGCTGCGGACGACGCAACCTATTGGTCCTTTGCAAGCGTCATGCGCTCGGACAGCAATTCGCTGCAGAACATTCACGACGCGCTTGGCGTCGGCGCATCGAAGGTCGATACTGCCTATACCTCGATGGACAGCCTAATTGACCAGTTGGGCGAGATCCGCAAGACGCTGCTGACGGCGAAGGAAGCCGGCGTCGACAAGACGAAGCTTAATACCAGCCTCAGCGAGTTGAAGGGACAACTGCAGACGACGGTTCAGTCGACCAGCATCGCCGGCGAGAACTGGCTTCTTAACCGAGATGCCACGCTTCCGACCTCGCGATCCGTGATCGGCGGTTTCGTGCGCGGCGCGAGTGGTGAATACCAGATGCAAACCATCGATTTCCCGGCGGACCAGACCGTCATGATCGATATGACGGACGCCAATCGCGGACTGCTCACGAAAACGGTAGATGCGAACACCCTGAATTCCGACGGCACTGCGACGGCGCGCAACTATTATCTGCTTAGCGCCGGCTCGACGACGCCGGCGACTGGAACGGAAATAAAGCTCGATAGCAATACGACGTCCGCACAGGTGGACGATATGATCGCAGTGGTCGATTCCCTGTTGTCGACACTGACGGAGACCGCGGCTGGCCTCGGCACGATGAGCGCGCGTATCGGCGATCGCGTTGCCTACACCGCGGACATGTCTGACTTGATCGACAAAGGTGTCGGTGCACTCGTTGACACCGACATGGACGAAACGGCGACCCTTCAGAAGGCGTTGCTTGCGCAACAGCAGATGGGCATTCAGACGATCTCGATCCTGAACACAGCCGCCAGCAAAGTACTGCTCCTGCTGCAATAGTGAGGTGAGGCGCGGGTGAGCTTGTTGGGCCTCACCCTTCATCCTCGCGCAAGTTTGACTGGCTAGTTTCGATACAAAGGCGCAGTGCGGAAACCGTGCCTGATGAGTTGTCAGTTCATGATGGGGCGCGGCATGTCGCAGTCTTCTGCAGCGAGAGGGTGGATTCGGTGAGCGCGCTGCTTTCTCGGTATCTCAAGGATTTTGGAGAACCGGCCGTCGCCGCTCCCGTCGTGGATGCGGACGATTTCGCGAACGACTTTGGCGGCTTTGCCGATCTTGCCTCAGAGCCCGTCGTCGATCTCGAAGCAGAGCGCCACAATGCTCACGCCGAGGGCTATGCGGAAGCGACCGCCGTGTTGACGGAGAAGTATGAACTGGAAGCGCAAACGGTCGCCTTTGTTCACCAGCGCGAGGTCGAAGAGCTTCGCGACCGCTACGAGGTTGAGACTGCGGCGCTGGTCGCCTCCCGGCTTGATGCCATGGCGAGCGCGATTGCCGAGCTTGTCAGCGCGACTGTCGCAAGGGCGCTGGCCCCCGTAATGACCGATGTCCTGTCGCAGAAGGCTGCCGTCGATCTCGCCGGCATTCTTCGCGAGGCGGTATTGGAAGGCGATGTCGGCACCGTGACCGTCAAGGGACCTGCCCGGCTGTTCGATGTGTTGAAGGGTACTCTTGGCGAAAAGGCAGGTCTTCTGCGCCACCTTGAAACCGGCGATGTCGACCTGACTGTCGAATTTGGCGACGCCGTCCTTGTGACGCGCATGTCGGCCTGGGCGACGAGCTTGAAGAAAGTTCTGGAATGAGTGAGAGCGAAAACCACCATCACGGCAAGAACGAGATCATCATCGTCAAGCGGCATGGCGGCGGCGATCACGATGGGGCGCATGGCGGCGCCTGGAAGATCGCCTACGCCGACTTCATGACGGCCATGATGGCGTTCTTTCTCGTCATGTGGCTGGTCAACGCCGCGAACGAGGAAACCAAGGCCTCCGTCGCGACCTATTTCAATCCGATCAAGCTCTCCGACGAGAAGCCCACGCAAAAAGGCCTGAAGAAGCCTGTCGATCAGGCGGATGGCGATCAGAATCAGGAGAAGTCGAAGGAAAAGGAGGACAAACCCAACGAGGGCGCGGCGGCGGCAAACGGCGACGACCAGACCTCGACATCCGGCGACCAAACGAACTACTCCGAAGCCGACTTCTTCGAGAATCCCTATTCGGTCCTGGCAGAAATTGCGCAGGAGGTCGGCCAGCAGGCAAACGTCAGCGCCAAGGGTGAGGGCGGCGCGAGCGACTCCGGTCCTGCAACCGGAGCCGACGGTGGCCAGGCTTATCGTGACCCGTTCGATCCCGACTTCTGGACGAAGCAGGTCGAAGTTACCCATGCCAACAAAAGGCAGCCGGCTTCGAAAGATGTTCCTGCTGATGAAGCAGCGGACGCCACGGAAGTTGCGAAGGCCGAATCCGGGAACCCGGCGGATCTGACGAAAGCGGCGGACGCCGGCGAGAGTCAGGACGCACAAGCCGCAGCGACAGCAAAGGACAAGCCGCAAGCCGAGGCGCAAAAAGCCGTTGGGCAGAAGAAGGCCGAGGACCTGCAAAAGGAAATCGCGCAGCAGATCAGCGGCGTGGCCGGCAAGCTCGCCGAAGGCCTCACGGTTACGGCGTCGGAAGGCGGCCTCTTGGTCAGCATCTCCGATCAGAGCGACGATTCCATGTTCAATATCGGGTCGGCCGTTCCGCGCAAGGAAATGGTGCTCGCAATGGAAAAGATCGGTGAGATCCTGAAGAGCAAGCCGGGCGCAGTCGCCATCCGCGGTCATACGGACGGCCGTCAATACAAGGGTGAAAACGAGAACTGGCGCTTGTCCATGGATCGTGCCCAGGCGGCCTACTACATGGTCGTTCGGGGCGGACTCGACGAAAAACGCGTCTCGCAGGTTTCGGGCTTTGCCGATCGCATGCTGAAGGAGCCGGCCGATCCGTTCAATGCTGCCAACCGGCGCATCGAGATATTGCTGCAGGCGGATCAGGGATAATCCATGGTCCGTCACCACCAACGTCTTCTGCTTTTGCTTTTGGGGCTTGCGGTGAGCCCTGCTACCGGCGTGCACGCGGAAGATCAGGAGGACATTGTCCCTTACAAGATGCTCCGGTCGCTGCAGTTCGTGCAGGATTCCGTCGTGCTCGGGGATCACTCGGCTGCCGAGATGCAGCGCTTCATGCTCGGGACGATCGATCAGCGTCTACGCACGATCGATCCATCGGTTTTCGATGATGAGCGTAATGTCGATGCGGCGCTAATCTACGCGATGAGCGGTGGTAATCCGGAGACCCTCGAATATCTCGTCGCGCGCGACGTGAACGGTCACTTCGACAACCGGGTCAGCGACGTCCTGCGGAAATATCTGAGCGGCAAAGGCCTGCTTGTTGCAAAGAGCCTTGTCGAGACCGCAAACGAATACAAGGACAAGAAAATCGGTCCCTATCTGGCGCTGGTGGGCGGCAACGTCACCATTGCCAAGAGTCCAGTGGAAGCGCTGAAGCTGTATGATCAGGCTCGCCTCTATGCGCCGGGTACGATCGTCGAGGAGGCGGCGCTACGCCGCTCCGTGTCTATCTGCGTCGAAGCAGGGATGGTGGATAAGGGTCTCGACTACTCGCAGCGCTACGTGCGTCGTTTCCTGCATTCGCCATATGCCAGCCAGTTCGCGGATCTTTTTGTCAGCCTGCTGGTCAATCACGATCATGAGGTGAAGCCGGACGACGTTGTTAACATCCTCTCCTTCATGGACGAGGCCAGGCAGCGCGAGGTCTACCTCCGTATCGCCCGCGCGGCGGCGATCGCCGGCAAGGGCGATCTCGCACGGATGGCCGCGGCGCGCGCCCAGACGCTTGCAGGCGATTCTGATAACGCCTTTGGAGCGCTGGCGGACTTCTACGGCGGCATGGCGGCGATCCCGACCGACAAGATCGATGCGGCCACGAAGAACATCGAATCCATCCCCGAGCAGGAGTTGTCGCCGCGCGACCAGGCCCTAAGAGCCGCGGCAAAAGCTATTGCGGAACAAGTGCTTCGTCCGCCTGAACCGGCAAGCTTGACGCAAGCGACGACCCCTAAATCTAATGGCCAAGAAATTACTTCTGAACAGGCTGAAGCGGATCAGGGGGAGGTACCAAACCCAGTTCCAGGTCCCGTTGTGGGAGAAGCGGCGGGGGGGCCGCCGTCCGATGTTGGGGGACAGCAGGACGCCGACCCGTCATTCAACGCATTCGTGACGTCAAGCCGATCGCAGTTGGATGAGATCGACGGCCTCTTGAGCAAAGAGAGTAATTGAGATGATGGACATCAGTGTTTTGGGGGGAGCATCCGGAGCAGGGGCTGCCTCTGGCATTGGCCGCCAGACGGGCAGCGGTGGCGATGCGGATGCAGGCGGGTTCTCCGATGCCCTGAACAAGGCAAGCGGCGGAAAGCATGACTCCGCCGAACAGTCCACGGCCGGCCAGCAGGCAGGCGACGGCACCGATGGCAGTACATCCACTGCGCCGCGACGCCCAAGCACTCAGCCATTGATCGATCTCGGCAGCACATCTCTCGCTGCGCAGGCGCAGATGAAAGAGAAAGCGTCTGGTTCGGCGGACAAAGAAACGAAGACGACGGAACATAACGGCAAGCCTAAGGGCAAGCACGCTGATGAAGCCGATTTGCAGGATCTTTCGGATAGGCTGGATGATGACGCTGTAACGGTTCGAAAGGGCGCCAAGGAGACGAAGGCCGACGGTGCCGACGACCAGAAGGTCGCCCCGGACGATAGCGCGCTGTCTGATGTCCTGAGCTTACTCAAGCAAGTCCCGACGGACGGAACTGCGGCTGCAGCGTTCGCGGCGATGGCAGGCGCGAAGCCGGAAGGCAAGGTATCGACAGAACCGAAAGAAAAGTCCGTTGCCAGCGTCAAGGCCAAGGATGAGATGTCTGTTGACGCAGGTCTGACCGGCGTCGATACAACCGCGGACGTCCAGTTACCCGGCACTGAGGCCGAAGGCGGTATCGACGCGACGACATTCCGGCTGACCCGTGCCGATGGCCGTGGTCAGTCCATGGACATGCATCTTGATGTTGACACGGATGCCGCCGAGTCCGGCGGCAAGGCTAACATCGAGAGCGTCTCTGTTCTGGATTCGCGCCGCTACATCGGCCTTGCGCAGAACACCAATTCTGCCGCCGTGACGGCCGCCATATCCGGTGATCAGGAATGGGCGCACGCCATGCAGGCGAGTTCTTCGCTGTCGAACGCCGCTGAGTGGACGAGCACCGGCAAGGTGGTGAATACACTCAAGATCCAGATGAATCCGATCGAACTCGGTCTCGTCACGGCGACGATGCGGCTGCAAGGCGACGCGCTCAACGTCGATTTGAAGGTCGAGACACCAGCTGCCTACCGGCAGCTCAAGGAAGACCACGGGAAGATCATCGAGGCATTGCGCAGCCAGGGCTTCGCGATCGACAACGTGACGATCAGCATGGCGCCGGTCGACCGTTCGGACACGGGCAACCAAGCGACCGCACAGGGCCAGCAGCAGGGCCAGGCGTTTGCCCAGCAAGGCCAAGGCGGGGAGGCGCGTGAGCGCCAAAATCACTCAGGACAGCGAACTGGCGGAGGCTTCAATGACTCGGGCGAAAGCGGTGTTGAAAGCACTTCTTCTGGCGCCGCTGGCAGTAGTCGCACTGGCGACGTCTACCTCTAGCGCTGAAGCGTCGAACAGCGCCTGCGAGGTGGAGATTCAAGCCGCCGCACTGAAATACGGTATTCCGGAAGGCATACTCTATTCCGTGGGTCTGACCGAAACCGGGCGCAAGGGATCCCTCTACCCTTACGCGCTGAACATCGAAGGCAAAGCCTTCTTTCCGCCCTCCGAGCAGGATGCTCTGAGGCAGGTCGATGTGGCGCGCCGATCGGGCGCGAAGCTCATCGACATCGGCTGCATGCAGATCAACCAATACTACCATGGTGAGAATTTCCGGTCCGCGGAAGAGATGTTCGACCCCCGCCGCAATGTGGAATACGCGGCAAGGTTCCTGCGCAATCTCCACGACCGACACGAAACCTGGACGATGGCAGTGGCCCGCTATCACGCCGGTCCCAACAATGACCCTGCCCAGAAGCAATATGTCTGCCGGGTCATCGCCAATCTGGTCGCCACCGGCTACGGAAAATGGACTCGCAATGCGAGCACCTTCTGCCAAAATTGATTCAATCAAAACTAGCAGAAAACAGAACAAAACAGAAATGTGTCATATTGTGGCGAGAATCTGTCTCAATATGGCAAGGCAAGTCACATTTTAGACCTTGTTAACTTTTCCACGAAATTTTTGTGTGCATAATTTCGGACCGCTACTACATCTAGATCAAATCGCGCCTCAATTCTTAATCAACTATTAATTCCTGCCAGTAAGTTCCTACAGCTTGTCCCGGAATCGCGCGATTCGTACCCATAGAGCATCGAGGTACCACAAGTGATTCGGAGGCGGACGAATGATCGTAGTGGTTGATGAGCGTGAGCTCGTGAAAGATGGTTACACTTCACTTTTTGGGCGGGAAGGCATTCCTTCCACAGGGTTTGATCCACGTGAATTTGGCGAATGGGTTCAGACGGCGGCGGACGCTGATGTCGCGGCCGTCGAGGCGTTCCTGATCGGGCAGGGGCAGCAGACTTTCGAGCTGCCGCGCGCGATCCGTGACCGTACCATGGCGCCGGTTATCGCAGTCAGCGATCAGCCGTCGCTGGAAAACACCCTTGCACTTTTTGATTGTGGCGTCGATGACGTCGTGCGCAAGCCTGTGCATCCCCGCGAGATCCTGGCTAGAGCTGCCGCCATTCGGCGCAGACTGAAAGCGATTTCCAGCCACACGGATATCGGTGCGATCCGCGTGTTCTCCGACGGCCGCGATCCGGAAATTCACGGTGAGGTTTTTGCGCTCCCCCGTCGCGAGCGTCGCATCCTTGAGTACTTGATTGCAAACCGCGGTCGTCGTGTCACCAAGACGCAGATCTTCAACGCGATCTACGGGATTTTCGACGACGAAGTCGAAGAAAACGTGGTTGAAAGCCATATTTCCAAGCTGCGCAAGAAGCTTCGGAAGAAGCTGGGCTTCGATCCGGTCGATTCGAAGCGCTTCCTTGGCTATTGCATTGACTGGAACTGATTTTTTCAGAACGGGCCGCGTTGCCTGAACCTGGTCGCTGCATTCTCGCGACATTGGTTCAACGCCAGACAGCCTCACGCAAGGCCCACCAAATACTCTCAAGCCTACTAAGGGAATCGAGGTTTTCAGATGAGCATTTTTGGCAGCATGAAGACGGCCGTGTCCGGCATGAACGCCCAGGCAAACCGCCTCAGCACCGTCGCCGATAACATCGCGAACGCAAACACGGCGGGCTACAAGTCCGTTTCGACCGCTTTCTCGTCGCTGGTCCTGCCATCGACCTCGGGTAACTATAATTCGGGCGGCGTCCAGACATCCGTTCGCCAGTCGGTTTCGGAACAGGGCGACATCTCCTACACGACATCAGGCTACGACCTGGCGATCTCGGGCGACGGCTTCTTCATCGTTCAGAGCCCGGACGGCGTTCCGGTTCTGACTCGCGCCGGCGATTTCACCAAAGACCCCGAAGGCAACCTGGTCAATTCCGCCGGCTTCAAGCTGATGGGTTATTCTTACGACGCTGGCGCGCCGGCCGTCGTCGTCAACGGTTTCTCGGGACTCGTGCCGATCAACGTCAACCAGTCCGGCTTGACGGCGATCGCTTCGACGACCGGTACCTTTACCGGCAACTTGAACTCCAATGCCAACGTCGCAACTGGCAACCTTCCGTCTTCCAACACGGCGCCGATCACAGCTGACACGAAGCAGATGTCGATGGTTGGTTACGACAAGCTCGGCAACACGGTTCAGTACGATTTCTACTTCACCAAGACGGCCGTGACGACGCCCCCGCCGGCAGCTCCGGGTGTTGCGAGCACGTGGGAGGTTGCAGTCTTCCGTCATGACGATGCGGCAACAGGTGGAACCTCATCATTTCCGTACACTTCGACGCCGGGTCCGGCTCTCGTTGGCTCGACAAATTTGACGTTCGATGCCAACGGCAAGATGGTCAGCACTGGCGCCCTCACCATCGCCGATCCCGTCACTACCGGTTCGATCGCCATGGACCTTAGCGGTTTCACGCAGCTCGCCGCTGATTTTGCAGGTAGCGGCACGCCGAACGGCCAGGCCGCCAGCCCGGTCAAGGATGTCACGATCGATAAGGACGGCACGGTATATGCCAAGTATGCGGATGGCACGTCGAAGCCGCTCTACCGCATTCCGCTAGCGACCGTCGCCAGCCCGGACAACATGACGCTGATGAGCGGCAACGTTTATAGCGCAAACGGCCAGTCCGGCGTGACGGTCACCGGCTTCCCGCAGACCAACGGTTTCGGCACGATCCAGGCGGGAGCACTTGAAAGCTCGAACGTCGACCTCGCCGGCGAACTGACCGAAATGATCGAGTCGCAGCGCAGCTACACTGCCAATTCCAAGGTGTTCCAGACGGGGTCCGACATCATGGACGTCCTCGTCAACCTCAAGAGATAAGTAGGGTTCGGATAAGCCATGTCGCTCACTTCCGCACTGAATACCGCGCAGAGCATATTCAGCAACACCGGCACTCAAAGCAGTGTGGTGTCGAACAATATCTCGAACTCCAGCAACAGCGACTACGTGCGCCGGCAGGCGATGATCACCACGTCGCTGAATGGAGCGCAGGTTGTGAAGATCAGCCGCGCGCAAGAAGACGCGCTAATGCGTCAGTGGCTGAAGGCGAGTGCGCAAGACAGTGGCCAGCAGACGCTGCTTGGTGGTCTGACCGACCTGAAATCGATCATGGGCGGCAACGACTACGAGACGTCGCCGGCCAACTACCTGGCGACGTTCCGCGAAAAGCTGCAGGCTTTCCGCACATCGCCAAGCAGCACCATTGCCGCGCAAAGCGCAGTCACGGCTGCGCAGGACGTCGCCAATTCGCTGAACAACGCGACGAAATCCGTGCAGGCGGTACGCCTGGGCGCCGACAAGGAAATTGCAACGCAGGTTTCGACGCTCAATACGCTGCTCGCGCAGTTCAAGACGGCGAACGATGCCGTCAAGAGCGAAACGGCAACCGGTGGTAACCCTGCCGATGCGCTGGACGAACGCGACAAGCTGCTGAAGCAGATTTCTTCGATTGTCGGTGTCAACGCCGTCGACCGTCAAAACGGCGACATGGCGCTCTATACGACGGACGGAACCGTCGTGTTCGACACCATTCCGCGAACGGTTACTTTCGTCGCGCAGGACACTTACACCGCCCAGACAAAGGGCAACGGCGTCTACATCGACGGCGTGCTGCTCGGCAGTGGCAAAGGGTCGACAACGACGGCGCAGGGAAGCCTGCAGTCACTGCTACAAGTGCGCGATGACATCGCAACGACGTTCCAGTCGCAGCTCGATGAGATCGCAAAGTCTCTCGTGACGATGTTCTCGGAGACCGGCGGCACTCCCACTACGACACAGCCAGGTCTTTTCGTCTGGAAAACGGCGACCGGAGCAACTGGCGGCACACCGACGACCACAGGCGTGATCGATGGCATCGCGGGTACGATTGCGGTCAATGCCGCCGTCATCACCAACCAGGGCGGCGACCCCATGAAATTGCGTGACGGCACGATCACCGGCCTCACGAATCTCAACCCGACGGGCAGCAGCGGTTTCTCCGACAATCTCGATGCGCTCTACACGGCGATGGGCGCGGCCCAGACCTTCTCGTCGACCGCCGGCATCTCGTCCAACGTGAACATCATGGACTACGCCTCCAATTCGATCGGATGGCTCGAGCAGTATCGAAGCGATGCGACGACTGCGTCCGAGAATACGGCGGCGGCGCTCTCGCGTTCGACGGAAGCTTATTCCAACGAGACCGGCGTCAATCTCGACGAAGAACTGACCCTGCTCCTCGACATCGAGCAGTCCTACAAGGCGGCCACCAAGATCCTAAACGCTGTCGATGAAATGTTGAAGTCATTGCTAGACATAGCGAGTTAAGCCATGAAAAGTTCATTTATTTCTAGTTCGGCCATTCAGAACGCAATGCGATTGACGATCCGCCAGTCGCAGAAGCAATTGGTAACCGCGTCTCTCGAGGCGACGACGGGCGTTTACGCCGACATCGGCGCCTCCCTGGGCTCTGGTGCAGCCAAGAGCGTGAATTTCACAGCTGAGGTCAGCCGCATCAAGGCCCTCAAGGGCAGCAATTCCATCGTATCGGCGCGTCTCGAAGCTTCGCAGCTCGGCCTCAACAGTATGAAGACGGCCGGCGACGCACTGGTCTCCAAGCTGACCGCGCTTCAGGGAAGCCAGGACAAGACCAGCATCGCGGTGGCCATGCAATCTGCCGGCGACGCGCTTTCGCAGCTGATGGACACGGGCAATTCGATGCTCAACGGCGAGTACCTGTTCTCGGGTATCAACACCGATGTGCAGCCGCTCACCAACCAACAGAATGCCGCAACGACCGCCATTCAGACGAACCTCGAAGCCTACGCGAGCGGCCTGGGCAAGCCGGTCAGCTCTTTGACCGGCGCCGAGATGGGCACCTTCATCACGAACTTCGTTGAGCCGATGTTCTCCCAGGACACGTTCAACGGCACCTCCACACCGGTTGCATTCCCGCCGCCCGGCGCACCGACCCCGGTTGCACCCGCGGCCTACGTCACGCCGCCGGCCTGGAGCGATTGGTCGGCTGCTTCGAACCAGAACATGACGAGCCGCATCAGCAACTCTGAAGTCGTCACGTCGTCGACCAATTCCAACTCGGACGGCATGCGCTACTTCGCGCTGGCTTCGATCACAGTGTCGGCGCTGGCCAGCCAAAATCTGGGCGCCGACGCACTGAGCAAGGTCACCTCCACGGCGATCGGCTATGCCGCGCAGGCCACGACCGGCATCGTGACCCAGGCGAGCCAACTCGGCCTTTCGCAGGAGCGCGTCGAGAAGGCCAATGACGCTCTCGATGCACAGTCGAGCATTCTTCAGAACAAGCTCGTCGATCTTCAGGGCGTGGATACGTCGGAAGCGTCGACGCTGGTCAATACCCTCCAGACTCAGCTGGAGACCGCCTACACCATCGTATCGAAAATCCAGCAGTTGAGTCTCGTGAATTACCTTTGATGATCAAAGGTACGAAAGACAAAGAAGGATGCATGAATGTATCAGTTCTCTTACTCCGAGATCATGGAGGACTCGGTGGCCGATGCGAAGGAACGGGAGCGTCAAGTTCTCGACCGGTCCATAGAGCTGCTGTCGATTGCGCGAGACAAAGAGAAATACAGCCGGGAAGCCATCGATGCATTGTTCTACACCCGGCGCGTTTGGGTAAGTTTTATCGAGGATCTCAAGCATCCGGACAACCAGCTTGAAATCCAATTGCGGGCCAACCTCATCTCCATCGCGATCTGGATCTTGAAGGAGTGCGATCGGATCAGGCGCCGGCAATCGACAAACTACCAAGGCATTATCGACGTTACCACCATCATCAGGGATGGACTAAAATGAAAAGCACACTTCGTATCTCGCTAAAAGCCGGGGAAAAGATCTTCATCAACGGTGCGGTCCTGCGCGTCGATCGCAAGGTCGCGCTGGAATTCCTGAATGATGTAACATTCCTTCTCGAAAACCACGTCCTCCAGCCGGAAGACGCCACGACGCCGCTGCGCCAGCTCTATTTCATCGCGCAGATGATCCTCATCAATCCGGAAGGCAAGGATCAGTCGACCGCGATGTTCCGCAAGTCGATCACGATGCTGCTGACCTGCTTCAAGAACGAGGAAGTCCTTGCCGAACTGAAGCGCGTTGACGGTCTCGTTTCGACCGGCCGCGCCTTCGACGCCCTGAAGGCGATCCGCGGTCTCTATCCGATCGAGGATAGCATTCTCAACAACCAAGAAATGCACCCGACGATGGTCGAGCAGATTCGCAAGGAGATCGCACCATGGCGGTAGACGGCGTCTCAAACGTCAATAGTTCTTCGTCGTCGAGCACCTCGAGCGCGCAACAGAAGGCGACGCTCAACTACGACAACTTCCTGCAGCTCCTCATCGCGCAGATGAAAAACCAGGATCCGACGGATCCGGTGGACGCGAGCGAACAGATGTCGCAGCTGGCGAGCTTCTCGCAGGTCGAGCAGACGATCCAGACGAACAGCAAGCTGGACACGCTGCTGGCGAGCTCCAGCCTGACGCAGGCTGGCAGCTACATCGGCAAGTACATGACAAGCGCTGACGGCAGCGTGAAGGGCACGGTTGCGTCGGTGAAGGTTTATTCCGACGGCATCATTGCGACGACGACGGATGGCGGTAGTATTCTCGTTCAGGCGGGAATCACCCTGGCCGACAAGGCTCCGACGACGACCGACACATCGTCTTCGAGCTAGTTGAAATGACAAGGCGGTTCGGCCACACCGGACGGACCGCAAGGCGATATGAGGTTGCCTGCAATGAATGAAGCTGATGCACTTGACCTATTCCAGGCAGCGATCTGGACCGTTCTTGTTTCCGCCGGCCCGGCGGTCGCAGCGGCCATGATCGTCGGTCTGATCATCGCGCTGTTCCAGGCGCTGACGCAGGTTCAAGAAGCGACACTCACCTTCGTTCCGAAGATCGTGGCCGTCCTCGTCACCATCGGCATCTCGGCTCCGTTCGTCGGATCGCAGATTTCGATTTTCACCAATCTGGTGTTTTCGCGCATTCAGTCAGGTTTCTGAGCCACTTTCGCGCAAGCTTCGCCATTTAAGTCTCGTTCCGAATTGGTGGGCATCATGCCCGCACCTCTCATGAAGAGACGGAATCGAAATGGCGCAACCTCCTGCACTCCCCCTCCCGAAAGCCGGACTTAGCGTACGTGATATCGGTTTTGCCATGGGCATCATCGTTATTATCTGCGTGCTCTTCCTGCCGATCCCGCCGTTCTTGATCGATATGGGACTGGCCTTCTCGATCGCCTTCTCGGTGCTGATCCTGATGGTGGCGCTGTGGATCCAGAAGCCGCTCGATTTCTCGTCCTTCCCGACCATTCTTCTGATCGCGACCATGACGCGATTGGCGCTGAACATCGCGACGACGCGCGTCATCCTATCGCATGGCAACGAGGGTCATGATGCCGCCGGCGGTGTCATCGCGGGCTTTGCCAGCCTTGTCATGTCCGGCGACTTCGTGATCGGTCTGATCGTCTTTTTGATCCTGATCACCATCAACTTCATCGTTATCACCAAGGGTGCTACGCGTATCGCGGAAGTCGGCGCGCGCTTCACCCTCGATGCGATCCCTGGCAAGCAGATGTCGATCGACGCCGACCTTTCGGCCGGCATCATCGACGAGAAGGAAGCACAGCGCCGCCGCAAGGAGCTGGAAGAGGAAAGCTCCTTCTTCGGCGCCATGGACGGTGCGTCCAAGTTCGTTCGCGGCGACGCGATTGCCGGCTTGCTGATCACTTGCATCAACGTCTTCGGCGGCATCATCATCGGTTACTTCCGCCATGGAATGCCGATCTCCGAAGCCGCCGACGTCTTCGTCAAGCTCTCGGTTGGTGACGGTCTCGTTTCGCAGATGCCAGCCCTCATCGTTTCTCTCGCAGCCGGCCTTCTCGTGTCGCGCGGCGGCACCGTCGGTTCCACCGAACAGGCAGTCGTCAACCAGCTCAGCGGTTATCCGCGGGCGCTTTCTGTTTCTGCGGTTCTGATGGCGATCCTCGGCCTGATGCCGGGTCTGCCATTTGTGCCCTTCATGTTCCTGTCCGGTCTTCTGGCCTTTGGTGCCTGGTTCATTCCCCGCCAGGTCGAGGCGGAGAACAAGGCTCGTCGCGAGCTGGAAGAAAAGAAGGTCGTCCAGAACAAGGAACTCGAAAAGGATTCCGTCAAGTCGGTGCTGCGCACATCGGAAATCGAGCTCGCGCTCGGCAAGATGGTGTCGACACGCCTGCTCGGCGCTCACCAGGAGCTTGCCTTCCGCGTCGGCAAGATGCGCAAGAAGTTCGCGACGCAGTACGGTTTCGTTGTTCCGGAGATCAAGGTCACGGACGATATCGGCATTGCCGAGAAGTCCTATCAGATCCGAATCCACGGCACGACGGTCGCGTCCAACATGCTGCGCGTTGGCGAAGTTCTTGTTGTCACCGGCTCCGGCCGCAAGCCAAGCATTCCGGGCGACGAGATTCGCGAACCAGCCTTCGGCATGCCGGCGGTTTCCATACTCGAAGCATTCGCCGACGATCTGAAGCGCGAGGGTTTCCAGCCGATCGACAACGTTTCTGTCGTCCTGACGCATATGAGCGAAGTCATCCGCAACAATCTGCCGGCGCTCCTGTCGTACAAGGATGTGAAGGTCCTGATCGACAGGCTCGATCCGGAATACAAGAAGCTGGCGGACGAGATCTGCTCGTCGCACATGTCCTATTCCGGCCTGCAGGCCGTGCTGAAATTGCTCCTCGCCGAGCGTGTGTCGATCCGCAACCTGCACCTCATCCTGGAAGCCGTCGCCGAACTCGCGCCGCATGTCCGCAAGACCGAGCAGATTGTCGAGCATGTGCGTGTTCGCATGGCGCAGCAGCTTTGCGGCGATCTCGCGGACAACGGCGTGCTTCGCGTGCTGCGACTCGGCAACAAGTGGGATCTCGCCTTCCATCAGGCGCTCAAGCGCGACAACAAGGGCGAGATCATCGAGTTCGACATCGACCCGCGCATGCTCGAAGAGTTCAGCGAGCAGGCGACGAAAGTTATCCGTGAATTCATGGATCGCGGCCTGCCGTTCGCCCTTGTCACCTCGCCGGAAACACGCTCCTATGTGCGCATGATCATCGAACGATTGTTCGCAACGCTCCCGGTCCTGTCGCATGTCGAGCTGGCCAAGGGCATCGAGATAAAGATTCTGGGCTCCATTTCATGATAACAGACCCGCAAGGGACCGTCCTGGCGCTGTTCCTGATCTTCTGCAGGATCGGCGGCTGTGTTCTGGTGATGCCCGGCTTTTCGTCTGCCCGTGTCGCACCGCACTTGCGGGTTTTCATTGCAGCTGCCTTATCCCTTGCGATCCTTCCAGTGCTCTGGGAAACGGTCTATCCGATCGTCCACA
Organism: Rhizobium sp. RHZ01; assembly: GCF_014851595.1. Lineage (NCBI taxonomy): Bacteria > Pseudomonadati > Pseudomonadota > Alphaproteobacteria > Hyphomicrobiales > Rhizobiaceae > Rhizobium > Rhizobium sp. RHZ01. Next base: position 157,611 of record NZ_JACUZZ010000007.1, on the reverse strand, counting down.
CCTCGAACGCCACCTATATTGGCTACATTTTCAGCGAGTCGCTGGTTGGCGTCATGTACGGCATGCTTGCTCGGCTTTACACGCTCGGCCTGCAGTTCGCAGCCAGCGTGATTGCGATGATGGTCGGCTACACTCAACCGAGCGCGGGCGATATCTTCGAAGATTCACCGGAAAGCAGCCTTTCAGGGTTCATCACCTTTGCCGGCATGATGATCCTGTTCATGATGGACTTTCATCACGTCGTCTTCCGGGCATTGGTCGATTCCTACACGTCGATGCCCTTCGGAGGCATCCTGCAGATGCGCAGCACGCTGATCTCGTTCACGGACACGCTGTCATCGACATTCATGATCATGCTGCGGCTCTCAAGCCCCTTCCTGATCTACGGCCTGATGTTCAACATCGCGATCGGCTTCATCAACAAGCTGGCGCCGCAGATTCCGGTGTATTTCATTTCGACGCCCTATCTGCTTCTCGGCGGCCTGTTCCTGTTCTATTTCTCAGTGGCGGCGCTGGTCAGCCAGTTCGGCCAATCCTTCGCCAGCGTGTTCATCGGCAGGTAGCGACATGGTGGACAAGACGCGCTCACAGAAACTGAAACGCCTCGTGGCGGTTCAACGTCATCTGGAGCAGATGGCTGAATTCGACCTTGCCGAAACGAGCCGTCAGCGGTCGGAAGTCAACGAGCAAATGGACAGCGTCATCCTGGCGCTCGGCTCCATGGACCCGGTCCATCATGCCTTCTCGCAAAGCTATGCGGATCGCTTCAACCGATTGGGGATCAAGGACAAGCAGCTGATCGGCATGCAGCAGATTCACGAAATGCGCGTTGTTCAGGAACGCGCCAAGGGCGATCGCCTGGAAGACGGCATGCGTGAGGCGCTCGAGGCCGAGCGCCGCGAAGCCGCCGACAACGCAGTCTATGATCTCATCGATCAAAAATTCGGTACGCCAGCCTCCAGCAAGCTTCAAAAATCATAATCGTCACAATCTTAATCAAGAGGATTGTGACTTGGCTATTTCACCTCCGAGTGATCTGGTCCTGGATGTTGTCAAAGCTGCCGACCCGCTCGAGGTGCAGGCAGCCCAGGAAAAACTGAAGGCAAACCAGGCGGCGTTTGCCGCCAACAGTCTCGCCGAAGCCGGCAACGGCTTTACCTCGGCCGTCGATATTCTCGATCGCGCCGCGGGCAAGACCGGTTTGAGCGACAGCAAAAACCGCAGCACCAAGACAGAAGAGGTGCCGGAAACCTACCGCAAGTTCGAGGCCATGGTCCTGCAGAACTTCATCAAGAACATGCTGCCGAACGACAGCGAAGAAGTGTACGGCAAGGGTGCCACCGGTGATATCTGGAAGGGCATGATGGCCGAACAGCTCGGCAACGAGATTTCGAAGGGCGACGGCATCGGCATTGCCAAGCAGCTCTATCACGATGCGCTGAAGAAGCAGGAAGGCAAGGTCGCCAACGCTTCCACCGATCAGGACGATCGCAACATGGCGATGAGCATGATCGACGACTTCCAGCGCAAGACCTTCGGTACACCAACTGCGGACAACAAGTCCGCCAATGACGCCTGAGAAAATCGAGGACAAAAATGGAAATAATCTCGAACGACTATCGTATCAAATCGGTTCTTGGACGCCTCGAAATGATCATCGACAACGAGAACACGCGTATCGGCAACGATCCGCAGTTCGATCTCAAGGTGTCGAACACGCACAAGAGCCGCTGCCTCTACGAGCTGTCGATGCTCTTCCGCGACACAGACCCGAAGGAACTGGCTGCCACGCATCTTGATCAGCTGCATGGGCTCAAGAAGAAGCTGGTGCTGAACGCACGGCGCGTCGAAGCGCATCTGGAAGCGGTCCGCACCGTTGCCGATCTCCTGAAGAATGCAGTCCAGGATGCGGACGCCGACGGCACCTATTCCCAAGAGCAATTCGTAGCACGTGACGCTTGATGATTAAGCTCGTTCTGACAGGCGTCTGGGTTTGCGCGATCACGCTGGCATCGGTCTATTTCTCGGTGCACATGGCAACGGCACCTGCGCCGGCCCCCGATGATTCCAAGCAAAGCCAGCTCGAGCTTGTAAAGGGCGAGACGATCACCGTGCCGATCATCGCCGACGGTACAATTACCGGCTACTTCCTCGGCAGGATCTCTTTCATGATGAACAAGGACGCGGTGAAGAACGTGTCCTTGCCTCTGACGGAAATGACGACCGACGAGCTCTTTACATTGCTCGTCGGCAACAAGATGATCGACATCTCCAACATGAAATCCTTCGATCCGAACGCCTTTCGGGAGATGATAAAGAAGGACGTCAACCAGCATCTGGGTGGAGAGTATATCGAGCAGGTCATGCTGGAACAGCTCGACTACCTCCCCAAGACGAGTGACTCCGGACAACACAAGAGGACGGGCAAGCCCGTCAACGTCGTCGCTCCGGAACCGGTAGCGGATTAAAGCTGCCAGAGAGTGACTCGGTCCTTGCTTTAAGCGGCGCCCTTGGGGCGCCGTTTCTGCGTTTTTGTGCCGACTGTAGACGGTTAATAATTCCTTCCACCAAGGGGCGAAATTCAAACGGTTTTCCTAAGAGATAGTTGAAATCGCGCTGTTACAAGACCGGCCCGATGGGCTGACTGTGCACTGACATTCTGTTTCTCGGAATTCTCTCATGCGCTCCCAGGCCAACGCCACCGGTCGATGTTGAATCGTCTGGTGCGGCTATGTGATCTGTTCGGGGATGCATGCGCATGAAACACTATCGTCAGGAAACCGGCATGAACCTGATCGCGAATTTCGCGGTCTTGTCGTCGCGCCGCGCGATTTTCGATCTGCCGGTCTGCGACCTAGGCTGGGATGACGCCCTGGTGCTTTTCAATGAACTCCTGTCGATACCGGTCGGGCAGACATCCGTTTCCTTCGTCACCGCGCGCAACATGCTCATGGCGCTGCGCGACAGCGACTATCGCGCCGTTCTTGCACAAAACCTGCTGCTTCCCAATGGTCCAGGTTTCAACATCGCGTCGAAGGTGGCGCATGGCTCGCCGTTCCCTGCCAGCTTGAGGGCCGCCGATTTCGTGCCGGCGCTGCTGACGTTCATGGAGATACCGCGCCGCATCGGCCTTATCGGCACGAACCCTCAAGAGGCTCGCCTGACTGCAGCGAAATTCCGTCGGCACGCGCCATGGCACGAGTTCACCGTCATTTCCGACACCCTCTCCCACACAGAAGGCAGGTCGCGGATCGTAGATCAGATCGACGGGCAAATGCTCGACATACTCGTCGTCGGAGCGCGCACTCCATTTCAGGAAAAATGGATCCAAGAGAACATCCGGGCGGATCACGCTCGCCTGGTGCTTGCTGTCGGCGACCTGTTCGATGTCGTGGCCGGTATGATCCGCCCCGTGCCGAAGATTGTACGGACGGTGGGACTTGAACGCGCCTATCGCTGGACGCAATGGCCGGCGCGCCCTGGCCTTCGTTCCGGCCTGGGCTTTGCTGCCTTCCTGTACTACGCCCTCCGGTACGACGGAACGCCGCATGCGGATACGGAACTGACCGACGCAAGGCCCGCCAGTTAACCTTTTCTTTGCCATGAACTTTTAGTGTTGGTTAACCCGTCCGCTTTCGCGGATGGCTTCGACCGTTCATACGCATGAGATCTGGCGATGTACGACAACAACCCGAGAAGCCAAGCCTTCCGCCGACCTGTGGCGGTCGAGGGCGAGCGTGTGGCGATGCCATCCAAAACTGCGGCCGCGATGCCGGCTGCGGAGGCAGAATTGCTCGGGGTGATCGAGCGTGCGCTCGAGCGGCAGCGGGCCAGCCGTGATGCGGAGGCGCCGCCGCCGCTTGTCAGCCGCATCGAAACGATCCTGGGCAAGCGGCTCGAGGCTGCGAACGATGCAGCGGCTGCCGCGATCGATCCGTCCTCTGTTGTGCCTTCGGAAGTTACATGCGCCACAGAAGCGACAGCGACCCCGAACGTGGCCACGCTGCCTACCGAACACAGTGCACCGAAATCGCAGCGTCTGAAGCCACTTGCGATAGTTGCTCTCATCTCCGCATTGGGCGCGGCGAGCGGTGCCCTGATCCCGGCCGAAACGGCGCGCTATAGCGCTGACGCTGTGTTCGCTGTCCAAGGTGACGGCGAAGGCCGTGCGGCCGTCGCTAAAGCGGCCGAGAAGACGCTTCGGTCTTCCCACGCGATCGCGGCAACGGTCGCTGCGTTGAAACTCGATCGCGATCCGGAATTTTTCGGCCTCTCCTCGGATGCGTTTGCGGTGGCTGTCGACCTGCTTTCGACCGATGGCGCTGCCGCCGATCCGCTTTCGCACGCAGAAGCATCGCTCGTTTCCGCGATCCGCACCACGAGCGACCCTCACGCCGGCACCATCGATTTCAAGGTGACGACCGGCAGCGCCGAGAAATCCGCGCGCATTGCGAACTACCTGGCGTCTGTCGTGACAGGCTCAGGAACCACAAAGGCCGCGGCCGAAGACGGGTCGCTGAAGAAGGCGGCCGACGCGGCGCAACTCGATCTTACGGCCTTCACGCAGAAAAGTGGCGAAGGCAACGTGAAGGTTGCCATCGATCTGCAGCGGCAGATCGGGAGCATGGACGCGGAACTGAAGGCAGGGGACGAGCGAATTGCTGCTGCCCAGGAAAGGGCCCGTCGTCTGAAGGCGGCGAAGGTTGGCGATGTCATTGCCGGTACGCTGGATGCGGACCTCATGTCGCCGACGCTCGTCGATCGCCGCGACAAGTATGTGGCGGCACAACTGTCTCTTTCACAGCTGTCGGCCAATCTCGGTCCCCGCCATCCCCGCTTGCAAGCTCAGCAGGCAGAGGTCGACGGCTTGAAAGCAGCGATCGGTGACGACATCGCCCGGCTGCTCCGCGAAACGACCGACGAGATGAAGCAGGCGACAGTCGAGAAGCGGCAGCTAAGCGACAGTCGCAATTCACTGGTTGCGCAAAGCAAGGATACGGGTGTCGACCTGGCGAAACTCGCCGAGCTTCGCGACAAGGCGATTGCGGCACGCCAGCGCCTTGAGGATGCGATCACGACCGGAGCGGTGACGCCTGGTGCCGGCAGCCTGCGACTGCAGAAGGCGGTGCAGGTCGCCGCAGTGCCGGCGGAGGAGGGCTGGCTCCCCACGTTGCTCGGTGCCTTTGCTGGCCTCGCATTTGGTCTTGCGACAGTGTCTTTCAAAGCGCGCGCCAGGTTCACGGCGTCCGCAAGGAAGGAACCGTCGCTGCCCACTCCCGCCCCGAAGCCGGTTGTCGTCGCGCCATCGGCAGCTGAGCCTGCCGCGATGCCGCAGGAAGTGGACATTATACGCGCGGAGCTCGCCGCCATGCGCGACAGGTTGCGTACCCGGCAGGCGGCATCCTGACCAGCTGCGACACGATTGTTCTTGCATTTGCCATTTTAGGCAGGATAGGGCGTGGACAGGCAAATCGCGCTGGGCGCCACCGGCTACAATGGGCGAAAGCAAGGGCAGGAGATAGTCTTGACGACAGTGATTGATGGCAAACAGGTCGCAGCTTCCGTAATCGAAACGGTGAAGGCGGCGACATCGGCGCTGGACAAGCAGAGCGGTGTCAAGACGGGTCTTGCGGTCGTGATCGTTGGCAATGATCCGGCCAGCCACGCCTACGTCAACTCCAAGAGCAAGATGGCGAAGGAATGCGGCTTCAAATCCGTCCAGCACACTTTGCCTGTCGAGACCACGCAGGATGAGTTGGCGGCACTCGTCGCGTCACTGAACAACGACCCCTCGATCCACGGCATCCTTGTGCAACTGCCGCTGCCGAAGCATCTGAAATCCGAACCGATCATCCAATCGATCCTGCCGGAAAAGGATGTCGACGGTCTGCACGTCGTCAATGCCGGCAAGCTTGCGACCGGCGACCTTGAAACGGGCCTGGTATCCTGCACGCCAGCCGGCGCGATGGTCTTCGTGCGCCGCACGCACGGCGAAGATCTCTCCGGCCTGAATGCCGTCGTCATCGGCCGCTCGAACCTGTTCGGCAAGCCGATGGCGCAGTTGCTGCTGAACGCCAACGCGACGGTCACCATCGCTCACTCGCGCACCAAGGATCTGCCCGTTGTCTGCCGCAATGCGGATATTCTGGTTGCCGCCGTTGGCCGGCCGGAAATGGTCAAGAGTGATTGGGTGAAGCCCGGCGCCACGGTCATCGACGTCGGCATCAATCGCATTCTGGCTCCCGAGAAAGGTGAAGGCAAGACTCGTCTGGTCGGGGATGTCGCCTTTGAAGAGGCGGCAAGGGTCGCCGATGTCATTACGCCGGTTCCGGGTGGTGTGGGCCCGATGACCATTGCGATGCTGATGGCCAACACCGTCATTGCCGCCCATCGCACCGCCGGTCAGACACCGCCGACATTCTGATCCTGCCGTGGAGCAGGGCCCGTTGAGGCCCTGACGATCAGCTCGGTCTTCCAGAGCTCCTGCTCCGGGAAGGGCCCTTCCTGCTTGATCGTTCCGATGAGCCGTTGGGCGATGCGCACGCCTGCCGCCCGAAGCGAGGATCGTGTCGTCGTCAGCGGCACCGAGAAGTTCTCGGGCTTCAGATGTGGCAGGACGTCGTCATGCGCGATCAGCGAGATTTCCTCCCCGAGCTTCAGGCCGGCCTGGTTTACGGCGCGGATCGCGCCAAGCGCCAACACCGTACTGGAGCAGAGGATGGCCGTCGGCCGCTCCGGTATCTGCAGAAAGCGCTCCATTGCGGTCTGGCCAAGCTCGTCCGTCATTAATGTGTGGCTCATGTGATCGTCCGGAAGCGACAATCCCCGCTCTGAAAGTGCGGCAATCATTCCGTTCTTGCGACGGATCGCAAAGTCGAGATGCTCCGGCCCGTTGAGCAGGGCAAAGCGCGTATGGCCGAGCTGAAGCAGCAGGCGCGCGGCATCGTAGAAAGCGCCTTCATTGTCGATGTCGAGGTAGGGATAGTCCGGCTCGGAGCCGAAGGAGCGGCCATGCACGAGGAAGGGCATCGAAAGCGACTTCAGCATCGGTAGTCGCGGATCATGGCCGCGCATATAGGCGACGAACAGCGCATCGACATTGCCGCTGATCGCAAGCCGCCTCAGCGCGCCCACTTCGTCGTTGGGATCGGCCGGCATGATCACGAAATGAAAGTCGTGGCGCACGGCCTCCTCGCCGAGGCCCGTCAGGAATTCGCCGAAATGGACGTCCGAATAGTGGTCGGGAGCGGTTGGCATTACGAGGCCGATGGAACCGGCCTTGCCGGTCGCAAGCCGCTGGGCCGCCTTGTTCGGACGGTATCCGGTTTCCTTGACGGCCTGCAGCACGCGCTCGCGCGTCGCCTCATTGACTTCGGGGTAGCCGTTCAATGCGCGGCTTACCGTCGTCTGCGACAGTCCAAGCAATTCCGATAGCTGTTTGAGATTCACGTGTTATGCTTCCTCCGCTCGCACTGGCCGCCAGCTCCAAATGGCATCCAAAGCGCTTTCAATTATGTAGCAGCTGCACCGCTTGACTCAAGCAAAATCGCGCCATATTCCCAAGGGTGTGGCGTCGGTACTTCGGGGATAACAGGGCCGCGTCTGCTGCCCTTTTTGCGAAATAGCTTGACTCTTTTCCATCGAAAGTGAAATGAGTGCATTTGTCAAAGCGCTTTGGAACGGCATCCAAATAGTTTCAAAAGTGCGGTTGGGATTGTGATGGGAGGTTGATCACATGAGAAAGACGTTTTTGATGGGCGTTGCCGCGGCGGCGCTTCTTGCTGCGGGTGCCGCGTCGGCTGCCGATCTGAAGTTTGCCCCCGGGCAGGATTCGAAGTTCAACTGGAAGAGCTACGACGACTTCAAGGCTGCTCATGCCGACCTGAAGGGCGAGCAGATGACCATCTTCGGGCCATGGCGCGGTGAAGACGAAGCCTTCTTCCGCAGCATTCTGGCCTATTTCACCGAAGCGACCGGCGTGGACGCCAAGTACTCGTCTTCGGAAAACTATGAACAGCAGATCGTCATCGACACGCAGGCTGGCTCGCCGCCGAACATCGCGATCCTGCCGCAGCCGGGCCTTCTCGCCGACCTCGCCGGCAAGGGCTTCCTGACGCCGCTCGGCGATGAGACCTCTGCTTGGGTCAAGGAAAACTATGGCGCCGGCGACAGCTGGGTTGGCTATGGCACCTACAAGGGCAAGGACGGCAAGGAAGCCTTCTACGCCTTCCCATACAAGGCCGACGTGAAGTCGCTTGTCTGGTATGTGCCGGAGAATTTCAAGGAAGCAGGCTACAAGGTCCCGACGACCATGGAAGAGCTCCATGCCCTGACCGACCAGATCGTCAAGGACGGCGGCGTGCCGTGGTGCATCGGCCTCGGCTCCGGTGGTGCGACCGGCTGGCCGGCAACGGACTGGATCGAAGACATCATGCTGCGCCAGCAGAAGCCTGATGTTTACGACAAGTGGACGACCAACGAAGTGAAGTTCACCGATCCGGCCGTCGTTGCCGCGATCGAGGAATTCGGCTCCTTCGCCAAGAACGAGAAGTATGTCAGCGGTGGCGTTGCAGCCGTAGCTGCGACCGACTTCCGCGACAGCCCGAAGGGTCTCTTCGGCGTGCCGCCGAAGTGCTATCTGCATCACCAGGCTTCATTCATTCCGTCCTTCTTCCCAGAAGGCACGAAGCTCGGTCAGGATGCCGACTTCTTCTATATGCCGACCTATGCGGCGCATGCCGATCTCGGCAAGCCGGTTCTGGGCGCTGGTACGCTCGTAACCGTCACGAAGGACTCCAAGGCCGCCCGGGCGTTCGTTGAATTCCTGAAGACGCCGATCGCACACGAAGTCTGGATGGCGCAGTCCAGCTTCCTGACGCCGTACAAGGGCGTCAACACGGCAGCCTATGCAAACGATCAGATGAAGCGGGAAGGCGAGATCCTGACGACTGCGACGACTTTCCGCTTCGATGGTTCCGACCTGATGCCTGGCAAGATCGGCGCGGGCGCATTCTGGACAGGCATGGTCGATTTCGTTGGTGGCAAGTCTGCGGAAGACACCGCCAAGCAAATTCAGGGTGCCTGGGACGCGATCAAGTGACATCGCCTGAGTTCCATGCCGTCGGTTGCGGCGGCATGGTTGAAATACATGGCCGGATACTGGGAGTGTCCGGCCACTGTCGCCTGTCGCGTCGAGCGATGGCGGCGTGACGACATCGGCGCGCATACCCGTCAGGACAGACAGGGTAGCAGGGGGAGGGACGAATGCTGTCGCAGATAGTTTCCGCTTTGGGGGTCGTGGTCGTGGCGGTCTTCGCCTGCTCGGCCTACTTCTATTTTTCCAACAAGATCCTGGATTGGTCCCTGCCGGTGAAGGATGGTGACATTCATTCCGCAGCGCGCAACCTGAATCGCCGGGCGATGATCCGCCCGTGGCTGTTCATCGGGCCGGCCCTTCTCCTCCTTGTCGTCTACCTCGTTTATCCCGTGGTCGCGACGCTGATCCTGTCCTTCTATGACCGCTCCGGTGAGCAGTTTGTCGGCTTTGCGAACTATCAGTGGGCTTTCACCGACCGCGAATTCCGCCAGTCGATCTTCAACAACATCCTGTGGCTGGCGGTCGTGCCGGCGGCCTGCACCTTCTTCGGCCTCGTCATCGCCGTGATGACCGACCGCATCTGGTGGGGCAATATCGCCAAGAGCATCGTCTTCATGCCGATGGCGATCTCTTTCGTCGGCGCATCGGTTATCTGGAAGTTCATCTACGAATACCGCGGCGGCAACGATGTGCAGATCGGCCTCCTCAACGCGATCGTCCAGCTGTTCGGCGGGACGCCTCAGGTATGGATCTCGGTTCCCTTCTGGAACAACTTTTTCCTGATGATCATCCTCATCTGGATTCAGACCGGTTTTGCGATGGTAATCCTGTCCGCGGCGCTCCGCGGCATCCCTGAGGAAACCATTGAAGCCGCCGTCATCGATGGCGCAAACGGCTGGCAGATCTTCTGGCGCATCATGGTGCCGCAGGTCTGGGGTACGATCGCCGTTGTCTGGACCACGATTACCATTCTCGTGCTCAAGGTCTTCGACATCGTGCTGACCATGACCAACGGTCAATGGAATACGATGGTGCTCGCCAACCTGATGTTCAACTGGCTGTTCCGAGGCGGTGGTGACTCCGGCCGAAGTGCTGTTATCGCGCTGATCATCATGCTGGCCGTGACGCCGATCATGGTCTGGAACGTCCGTCGCGCCAATCGCGAGCTGGGAGGCCACTGAGATGACGCTTACCCGAGATTTCTTCAAGATCGGCCCCGCCCGTCTCTTTGTCCACTTTGCGGTCCTGGTGATCGTCGTTCTGTGGCTGATCCCGACGCTCGGTATCTTTGTCAGCGCGTTGCGCGACAAGGACCAGCTCGTCGTCTCCGGCTGGTGGACGGCCTTTGCGGGCTCGTCACGCACCGTTGCCGTGCGCCTTGGACAGCCCGACCAGCAGAAGCAGGAAGGCGCCATTTACGTCATTTCGGGCAATGTGCTGGAAGGACAGCAGGGGCGCTCCATCCGCGCTTTCGGCACGCGCGTCCAGCAGCCGTCCGCCTACAAGGCGGGCGAGACGGCTGATCTCGGCGACGGCGTGTCGCTCACCGTCGCAGCCGACGGCAACTATCGCTATATGAAGTATGCCGCCTTCGGACCGGATGACGGCGGCCGCCGTGTCTATATTTCCGTCGCCACGCCGCCGGAATTCACGCTGCAGAACTACAAGAACGTTCTGACCAGCGAGGGTATCGGGCAGTCCTTCATCAACTCGCTGACTGTCACCATCCCGGCGACGATCATCCCGATCCTGATCGCCGCCTTCGCGGCCTACGCGCTGAGCTGGATGGAGTTTCCGGGGCGCGCGTTGTTGATCGCGCTTGTTGTCGGCCTTATCGTCGTGCCGCTGCAGATGTCGCTCATTCCGCTTCTGCGACTTTACAACGGCATCGGCGCACTGCTCGACGCTCCGTCGAAGACCTATCCCGGCATCTGGTTCGCGCACACTGCCTTCGGCATGCCGCTCGCAATCTATCTGCTGCGCGCGTACATCGCCGGTCTCCCGAGGGAAATTATTGAGTCCGCCCGCGTCGACGGCGCCAGCGATTTTGAAATCTTTACCCGTATCGTACTGCCCTTGTCCTTCCCCGCGCTCGCATCCTTTGCGATCTTCCAGTTCCTGTGGGTGTGGAACGACCTGCTTGTCGCCATGGTCTTCCTCGGCACCGACAGGGACCACCTCGTGCTGACAGGCGCGCTGAACGCGCTGCTCGGGTCACGGGGTGGCAACTGGGAAATCCTGACGGCCTCGGCCTTCGTCACCATTGTCGTACCTCTGCTCGTGTTCTTCGGCTTGCAGCGCTATCTGGTGCGTGGTCTGCTCGCGGGCTCGGTCAAGGGCGGTTAGCAACCCAAGACGATCGAACAGGAAACATGAGCATGGCATCCCAATCCATTTTGACGGCCGACAAGGACTGGTGGCGCGGCGCGGTGATCTATCAGATCTATCCGCGCTCCTACCAGGACTCCAATGGCGACGGCATCGGCGATTTGAAGGGGATCACCGCCCGGCTGCCGCATGTCGCCGCCCTCGGCGCCGACGCGATCTGGATCTCGCCTTTCTTCACTTCGCCAATGCGCGATTTCGGCTACGATGTCTCCGACTACGAGAACGTCGATGCCATTTTCGGCACGCTGGTGGATTTCGACACGCTGATTTCAGAGGCCCATCGCCTCGGCATTCGCGTGATGATCGACCTCGTCATCTCGCACAGCTCGGACCAGCATCCCTGGTTCGTCGAGAGCCGATCCAGCAAGACCAACGCGAAGGCCGACTGGTATGTCTGGGCTGATGCCAAGCCTGATGGCACGCCGCCGAACAACTGGCTGTCGATTTTCGGCGGTTCCGCATGGGCGTGGGATCCGACGCGCATGCAGTACTACATGCACAACTTCCTGACCTCGCAGCCGGACATGAACCTGCACAATCCCGAGGTTCAGGACCGGTTGCTTGATGTCGTCCGCTTCTGGCTGAAGCGCGGCGTCGATGGCTTCCGCCTCGATACGATCAACTTCTACTTCCACGACAGGGAACTGCGCGACAATCCGGCGCTCGCCCCCGAGCGCCGCAACGCTTCAACCGCTCCGGCGGTCAATCCCTATAACTTCCAGGAGCACCTTTACGACAAGAACCGGCCGGAGAACCTGGAGTTCCTGAAGCGGTTCCGCGCCGTGCTCGAGGAGTTTCCGGCGATTGCTGCCGTCGGCGAGGTGGGCGACAGTCAACGCGGTCTTGAGATCGTCGGCGAATACACGTCAGGCAATGACAAGATGCATATGTGCTATGCCTTCGAGTTCCTGGCGCCCGACCCCTTGTCGCCCGAACGCGTCGAGGAGGTGATGGAAGACTTCGCGGCCGCGGCACCCGATGGCTGGGCCTGCTGGGCGTTTTCCAACCACGATGTCATGCGCCATGTCAGCCGCTGGGGCTCGCTGGTCGCCGATCACGATGCATTCGCCAAGCAGTATGCGTCGCTCCTGATGACGATGCGCGGTTCCGTCTGCCTCTACCAGGGCGAGGAACTCGGCCTGACCGAGGCCGATCTCGCCTATCAGGACCTGCAGGATCCCTACGGCATCCAGTTCTGGCCGGAATTCAAGGGCCGTGATGGTTGCCGCACGCCGATGGTTTGGGATAGCCAGGTCGCCCAGGGCGGCTTCTCGACCGTCAAGCCGTGGCTGCCGGTTCCTGTCGAACACATCCTGCGCGCCGTCAGCGTCCAGCAGGGCGACGAGAACTCGGTCCTCGAGCACTATCGCCGCTTCCTCGCCTTCCGCAAGCTGCATCCGGCCTTTGCCAAGGGCGAGATCGAGTTCATGGAACCGCAGGAGGACGTGCTGATTTTCGTGCGCGAGTACGGCAACGAAAAGCTGCTTTGCGTCTTCAACATAAGCGCTACCGAAAGTGCCGTCGTTTTGCCTGCCGGTGACTGGCAGGCGTTGACGGGCCACGGCTTCGTCAGCAATAACTACGGTGAGAAGATCGATATTCCGGCATGGGGAGCGTACTTCGCTCGTCTCGCCTGACGACTTGAGGAGGAGGATTTAATGACTGGACTGACGCTCAAGGATATTCGCAAATCCTACGGTTCCGTGGACGTTCTCCACGGCATCGATCTGGAGATCAAGGAGGGCGAGTTCGTTGTGTTCGTCGGTCCTTCGGGCTGCGGAAAATCCACCCTGCTGCGCATGATTGCCGGCCTGGAGAACATTACCGGTGGCGACATGTATATCGATGGCCAGCTGGTCAACGATGTGCCGCCGTCGAAGCGCGGCATCGCCATGGTGTTCCAGTCCTATGCGCTCTATCCGCACATGACGGTCTACGACAACATGGCGTTCGGCATGAAGATCGCCGGCGAAAACAAGCAGGAGATCGATCGCCGTGTTCGTGCGGCGGCCGACAGTCTTCAACTCGGCAAATATCTCGATCGCCTGCCGAAAGCGCTCTCCGGTGGTCAGCGCCAGCGTGTTGCCATCGGCCGCGCCATTTGCCGCAATCCGAAGGTCTTCCTCTTCGACGAGCCACTGTCGAACCTCGACGCAGCTCTCCGTGTCGCGACCCGCATCGAGATCGCCCGCCTGAGCGAGCAGATGGCCGGCACGACAATGATCTACGTCACGCACGACCAGGTCGAGGCGATGACACTTGCCGACCGCATCGTCGTTCTTTCCGCCGGCAACATCGAGCAGGTGGGCGCACCGCTGGAGCTCTACGAGCGTCCGGCCAATCTCTTCGTCGCCAAGTTCATCGGCTCTCCGGCCATGAACGTCATTCCGTCGACGATTACCGAGGCTGGCAACTCAACGACGGTGACGCTGACCGGCGGCAAGTCCGTAACGCTGGACATTCCGACGGCGGGCTCTGAGAAGGGCAAGACCGCGAGCTTCGGCGTTCGCCCCGAGGATCTACGCATCGCCGGTGCCGGCGACGACTACCTCTTCGAGGGCGAAGTCTCGATCGTCGAAGCGCTCGGCGAAGTGACACTGCTCTACATCGAGGGTCTCGTTCCGGGCGAGCCGATCATCGTCAAGCTGCCTGGCATTTACGATATCAAGAAGGGCCAGAAGATGCACTTCTCGGCCGACCGCTCCAAGCTGCATCTTTTCGATGCGGAAGGGCGCACGTATCGTAAATAAAGTTGCCTCGTTGCGAACGAGAAAAATCAGGCCCGGGGACCGCGATGTGTTGCCCGGGCTTTGTTATGTATTTGATCGAAAACGGGTTTATTCTTGCAGGTTCGCTGCGGCGTTCAGTGTGTATAGCGTGCCGGATCGAAACTACTCTCACCTTCTGTTAAACATCGCCAGCTAGTATTTCCTCATTGAATATCGAAGGGAATACGGCGGTGGCAGCATCGAATCCAATGCCTTCCGGGCAGCACTTTCTAAATAAGGAGGAATCCTTCATGTACGACCGCGAAGTGCGGTTCAAAATGGAGGATACGATGAATGCCGCACGCATCGAATATACTGAGAAGGGCGTCATGCACATGGCGTCCCGGCGTTGCGATATCATTCGCATTTCGAAGAGCACGGCCGTCCTCGCGCTCCTCACCCAGTACGCCCTTCCGAAGCAGTTCTATCTCGATATCCCGGATGCACGCATCACCAAGATCGGCTGCATGCTAACGCGGGTGAATGCCAACAACACGATCGAAGTTCGCTTTCTGCGCATGCTAAATGATAAGGAACTCAACAAGATCTTCGTCTACAGCACACACCCGGCACACCGCGATCGCGTGCTCGACATCCGCGGCTGATTTCGCCAAGCATCAAAAGCAAAGCCCGCGAGTTTCCTCGCGGGCTTCGTTGTTTCTAGAGCGGGCTATTGCCTCAATGGAAGAGGACGCTGGCCCCGCGATCCGAAGGACCGACGGCGCGGCGGAAGGGCGAAAACAGCTCGCGGCCCATGCCGAATTCGTTCTCGGAAAGATCGGCAACCACGGACTCGCGTTCCGCCAGATCGGCAGCATCGACCAGAACCTCCAGCGTGCCGGCGATCGCGTCGAGGCGAATGATGTCGCCGTCCTTGATGCGAGCGATCGGACCACCATCGACAGCCTCCGGCGTCACGTGGATTGCAGCCGGAACCTTGCCCGAAGCGCCGGACATACGGCCGTCGGTCAGAAGTGCCACGCGGAAGCCGCGATCCTGCAGCACGCCGAGTGGCGGCGTCAGCTTGTGCAGTTCCGGCATGCCATTCGCCTTCGGTCCCTGGAAGCGAACGACGGCGATAAAGTCCTTGTTGAGCTTGCCTTCCTTGAAAGCGTCCTGCAGTTCCTGCTGGCTGTGGAAGACGATGGCCGGCGCTTCGATGACGTGGCGGTCCGGCTTGACTGCAGAGATCTTGATGACGGCCTTGCCGATATTGCCGCGAAGCATTTTCAGGCCGCCATTGGCCTGGAAGGGGGTTTCGATATTGGCAAGCACCTTCGGGTCGACACTCTTTTCCGGTGCCGGTTCGCGCACGATCGTGCCGTCGTCACCGAGGCGGGGATCGATCGTGTAAGCCTGCAGGCCATGGCCGAAGACCGTACGAACGTCGTCATGCACCATGCCGTGCTTGAGCAGCTCCTTGATAAGGAAGCCCATGCCGCCGGCGGCGTGGAAGTGGTTCACGTCGGCAAGGCCGTTCGGATAAACGCGCGCCAGCAGCGGCACGATCTCGGATAGCTCGGCAATATCCTGCCAGGTCAGCTGGATGCCTGCTGCCCGCGCCATGGCGACGAGGTGTAGCGTGTGGTTCGTCGAGCCGCCGGTCGCGTGCAGGCCGACGACGCCGTTGACGATAGAGCGCTCATCGATCATCTCACCGGCCGGCGTGTATTCGTTGCCCTGGGCCGTAATCGCCAACGCACGCTTGGCAGCTTCGCGTGTGAAGGCTTCGCGCAGCGGAGTGCCTGGATTGATGAAGGAGGAGCCGGGCATATGGAAGCCCATAATCTCCATCAGCATCTGGTTCGAATTCGCCGTGCCGTAGAAGGTGCAGGTGCCCGGACCGTGGTAGGACTTCGACTCTGCTTCCAGCAGTTCGGCGCGGCCGACCTTGCCTTCGGCATAAAGCTGGCGCACGCGTGACTTCTCGTCGTTCGGCAGGCCCGACGTCATCGGACCGGCCGGCACGAAGATCGCCGGCAGATGCCCGAAGGAGAGGGCGGCGATGACAAGGCCGGGCACGATCTTGTCGCAGACGCCGAGGAAAAGCGCGGCATCGAACATATTGTGGGAGAGGCCCACGCCGGCAGCCATGGCGATCAGGTCGCGCGAGAACAAGGAAAGCTCCATTCCCGGCTGCCCCTGGGTGACGCCATCGCACATGGCAGGAACACCGCCGGCGACCTGCGCGATGCCCCCGGCTTCCGCTGCCGCCTCGCGGATGATCGCCGGATAATGCTCGAAGGGCTGGTGCGCGGAGAGCATGTCGTTGTAGGAAGTGATGATGCCGAGGTTTGGCACGCGGTCGCCTGCAAGCGCGTCCTTCTCGGCGGGGGAACAGACCGCAAAGCCGTGCGCGAGGTTGGCGCAACCGAGAACCGAGCGGCTTACACCCTTGGAGGTCGCATTGCGCAGGCGCTCCAGATAAAGTCCGCGTGTCGGCTTCGATCGTTCGACGATGCGGGAGGTGATCGCAGAAATGCGTGCATTAGCGGACATGGGAGGTATCCTGCCTTGTTTGCTCTTCAGTTTTTCGTTCGCGGCTATCTGCCCGAAGGCTTATGGAGCCCAGTAGATTTCGACGGGGCTCGCCGCCCGCCGCAAAATGGCGCGGATCGGCATCTCTGCCTCGTCGCCGGCGCTCTGTGCTTTCGTCAGGACGTCCTTCTTGCTCTCGCCTTCGATGTGAAGCACGAGCAGCTTTGCATCCTGAAGGCTGGAGAAGGTGAAGGTGAGCCGCGGCTCGCCCGCGCCCTCCGCCTCCATGGTGATGATACCACGCGGCGTGTTGGGGTCGAGCGCGACCTTCAGATTGCTGCCGCGCGGAAAGAACGAGGCGGTATGGCCGTCGCCGCCCATTCCGAGGATCGCCACATCGAAGGGATTGCCGATCGTGGCCGTCGCGCTCGTCGCAAGCCTCGCAGCCTCCTCGACCGAGCCTGCTGCCTGGTAGAGCGGCAGGAAGTTTGCAGCCTTCGCCTTGTTCCGCAGGAGGTTTTCGGCCACCAGCAGATGGTTCGAGCGCGGATTGTTCGCCGCTACGAAGCGTTCGTCGACGAGTGTGATGGTCACTTTGGTCCAGTCGAGATCGCGGGCCGAAAGCTCTTGGAAAAACAGTTTCGGCGTCGAGCCGCCGGAAACGGCAAAGGTTGCAGCTCCCCGTGCGTCGATTGCCGCGGAAAGCGACGCAGCGACTTTGTCGGCAAGGTTGCGAGCCAGTTCCGCGCCATTGGCAAAAGCATGCATCGTCGCTGCCATCGTTCTTTATCCTACAGGTTGTCGTGCCAGGTGCGGCCGTCACGCTCGATGAGCGCGATCGACTGGCTGGGGCCCCAGGTGCCGGCGGTGTATCCCTGAACCTTCTGGCCGGTCGAATCCCAACCCTTCAAGATCGGGTCGACCCACTGCCATGCGGCCTCGACTTCGTCGCGGCGCATGAACAGCGTCTGGTTTGAACGAATGACGTCCATCAGCAGCCGTTCATAGGCGTCCGGATTGCGGACCTGGAAAGCGTCGGCAAAGCTCATGTCGAGCGAGACGTTGCGGAGGCGCATGCCGCCCGGGCCCGGATCCTTGATCATCAGCGACTGCTTGACGCCTTCATCAGGCTGCAGGCGAATGATGAGCTGGTTCTGGTTGATACGGCCGGCGGACTGGTCGAAGACCGAGTGCGGGATCGACTTGAAGGTGATGACGATTTCCGACATGCGGCCGGCAAGACGCTTGCCGGTACGGATGTAGAAGGGAACGCCAGCCCAGCGCCAGTTGCCGATTTCGGCCTTGATGGCAACGAAGGTTTCGGTGTTCGAAACGCCGCCTTCGAGCTCCTCAAGGTAACCCTTGACCGGACCACTGCTGGAAGCGCCGGCGCGATACTGGCCGCGAACGGTATTGGTCTCGACGTTCGATGCATTGATCGGCTTCAATGCGCGCAGCACCTTCAGCTTCTCGTCGCGGACGGCCTCGGAGTCCATCGAGGAGGGGACCTCCATCGCGACCAGGCAGACGAGCTGCATGATGTGGTTCTGCACCATGTCGCGCAGCGCGCCAGCGGTGTCATAATATCCGGCGCGGCCTTCGAGGCCGACCGACTCGGCAACTGTGATCTGCACGTGGTCGATATGGTTGGCGTTCCACAGCGGCTCATAGAGCGCATTGGCAAAGCGCAACGCCATCAGGTTCTGCACCGTTTCCTTGCCGAGATAGTGGTCGATGCGGAAGATCTGCTCTTCCTTGAAGACCTTGCCGATCGTGTCGTTCAGCTGCAGGGCGGAAGCAAGGTCGCGGCCGATCGGCTTTTCAACGACAATGCGCGTCGACTTGGTGATCAGCTTGTGGTCATGAATTTTCTGCGAGATGTCGCCGAAGATGCCCGGAGCAACGGCGAGGTAGAAGGCGCGCACGCGATCCTTGCTTTCGTCCAGAAGCTTCTTGAGCTGATCCCAGCCGGCATCCGAACGCGCATCCACCGGCACGTAGTACAGGCGCTGCAGGAACTTCGTAACCTCGGCCTCGTTGTATTCGCCCTTCTTGAGGTGCTCCTTCAGGGCGTCCTGGGCAAACTTGCGATATTCCTCGTTCGTCAGCGGGCTACGCGACGCGCCGATGATACGGGTCGGTTCGGAGAACTGCCCCTCGATCTGACGATGGTAAAGGGCAGGCAGCAACTTGCGTTCCGCAAGGTCGCCGCTGCCACCGAAAACGACATAATCAAAGGGTTCAACGGGGATGGTTTGGCTGCTCATGAGGATGTCTCTCAATCAGACGGGTTATTGGCTCTTTAATCTAATCGATTTAAAAAAGCCAGTGTGCGATGCAATGAATCTCTCGGAAAGAGGTTTTAGATCGAATTGCCGCGCGATGAAATCCGCAATCTGACTAAAACTTGTCGCGCAGTGCAAACCAGGAGAGCGCCAGGAAAAGCAGCGGAGCGCGCATGGCCGCACCCCCGGGAAAGGCCGGAATATCGAGCGACTTGAAAAGATCGAGATCCGCCGATTTTCCCAGAACCGCTTCGGCATAGAGCTTTCCGCAGTAATTGGCGAGCATGACACCATGACCGGAATAGCCGCCGATCGACGTCACGCCAGGCATGACCTCGCGCACGAAAGGCTGACGCGGCATGGTGATGCCGACCGAACCGCCCCAGGCATGCGTGATCTCGATGTCCCGAAGCGCCGGGTAAATCTCGGCGATCTGCCGGCGGATGTGCTGCGTTATGTCGCGCGGATTGTCGGCCGTATAGGCTTCGCGCCCGCCGAAGAGCAATCGTCCGTCCTTGGACTTGCGGAAGTAGCGCACGACAAAGCGCGAGTCGGCCACGGACTCGCCGCCCGGCAGCACCTGCGGATGCGCGTCGAGCGGCACCGTGGCGCCAATGAAGGAGCGGATAGGCATCACGTGACTTGCCGTCACCGGCTCGAGATTGCCGACATAGCCGTTGCAGGCGATCAGCGCCCTGTCGGCAGTGATCGTGCCCCTTGGCGTCTCGATCAACACCTTGCTGCTGCCATGAAGGATCGCCGAGGCCTTGGTCATCTCGAAGATCTGCGCACCGGCATTGGCGGCAACCCGGGCAAGGCCGATCAGCAGCTTCAGCGGATGGATGTGGCCCGTCCCGATGTCGCGAACGCCGCAGTGGTAGCGCGTCGAGCCGAGCCGTTCCTGCGTTTCGGCTTTGTCCATGAAGCGCACATGCGGATAGTTGTAGCGCATCGCCGCGATCTCGGCGTTTTCGTAGTAGTCGGCCCTGTAGCTCGGCTTGTGTGCAACGTTCATCTGCCCCGGCATGTAGTCCATGTCGATCTGATAGTCGGTCGCGAAATCCATGAGATGGTGCTTGGCCGCCTCGGCGAGATCGAACAGCGCGCGCGAACGCTCGTAGCCGATCTTTTCCTCAAGCTCTTCCGGCCACCAGCGTTGCCCGGTGCCGAGCTGGCCGCCGTTGCGCCCCGAGGCGCCGTCGCCGAACCGGCACGCCTCGATGAGAACCACCGAGACGCCGGATTTGGCGAGATTGTAGGCGGCCTGAAGGCCGGTGTAGCCGCCGCCGACGATTGCGACGTCGCATGTCTTCGAGCCGTCCATTTCCGGGTAGGTCGGCCGCTCGCCTGATGTTGCCTGATACCAGGAAATGCCGGGCGCAATCGGGCTCTGCCATCTCTCCTGCGATGTCATGATGAAGCCCTCCCTAAACATTCAGCAGAAGGAATTCGCGCTCCCAGGGGCTGATCACCTGCATGAAAGTTTCGAATTCTCCGCGCTTCACACCGGCGTAGATGCCGAGGAACTCCTTGCCGAACACTTCCTCGAAGGCTTCCTCGTCTTCCATCAACGCGACTGCTTCCAGAAGGCCGCGTGGCAGTTCGATCGAGCCCTCGTTTGCCGTATCCTCTGTTGGTGCTGTCGGCTCGATGCCCTTCATGATGCCGAGCAGGCCCGATGCGAGCGAGGCGGCGAGCGCAAGGTAAGGGTTGGCATCCGAACTCGGCAGGCGGTTTTCGACGCGCCGTGCCTGCGGATCGGATACCGGGACGCGGAACGCCGTCGTGCGGTTGTCATAACCCCAGGCATTGTTGACGGGCGCCGACATGTCAGGCGTCAGCCGCCGATAGGAGTTCACATAGGGCGCCAGCATCACCATGGAACTCGGCACGTATTTCTGCAGGCCGCCGATGAAATGGAAGAACTCACGAGAGGCGGAACCATCAGGGTTGGAGAAGATGTTCTTGCCGGTTTCCTGGTTCACGACCGACTGGTGGATGTGCATCGCCGAGCCCGGCTGTCCCTGCATCGGCTTGGCCATGAAGGTGGCATAGATGCCGTGCTTCATCGCCGCTTCGCGGATCGTGCGCTTGAACAGGAACACTTGGTCGGCAAGTTCGATCGGATTGCCGTGGCGCAGGTTGATTTCCAGCTGCGCCGGGCCTTCTTCGTGGATCAGCGTATCGATCTCGAGACCCTGCTTTTCCGAGAAATGGTAGATGTCGTCGATCAGTTCGTCGAATTCGTTGATGCCGGCGATCGAATAGCCCTGACCCCCGAGGATCGAACGGCCGGAGCGGCCCTTCGGCGGATGCAGCGGATAATCCGGGTCATCATTCTTCGCCACGAGGTAGAACTCGATCTCGGGCGCCACGATCGGCTTCCAGCCGCGATCGCCATAGAGTTTCAGCACGCGCTTCAGAACGTTTCGCGGCGTGTAGGGGACCTCTTCCCCATCCACGCTAACGATATCACAGATCACCTGCGCCGTCGGGTCGGTTTCCCAGGGGACGACCGAAAGCGTCGAAAGGTCAGGCACCAGCTTCAGGTCGCTGTCGCGCGGCTCGTAGCGGAAGCTTTCCGTCTCGTCCGGATATTCGCCGGAGATGGTGTGACGGTAGATCGCCGAAGGCAGCGCAAGCGAGGTGTTTGACGTGAACTTGGAACTCGGCATCATCTTGCCGCGCGGCACGCCGGCAAGATCCGGCGTAATGCATTCGATGTCTTCAATGCCGCGCGCCCGTAAGAACTGCGCTGCTTCCTTCCAGTTTTCCACGCCGCGCTGATGTCCGGGGTCCGGGGGTGTCTTCTTCGAGGCAGGTACGTTTCTGGCAGGCTTCAGCGTCGTCTTTTTTGGGGACATGACACACCGGTTTGCGTTGATCGTGACGGCATCATAGCTGGAGTTTGGCAATTGGCGAGGGGGAGGCACGTTGACTTTCGCCTCTTGATGGAAAAAGAAGATGCCTTTCGACAAGGGAAGTGGTTTTGCAGCGAAAAAGCGATGTGATCGTCATCGGCGCGGGCGCAGCCGGCATGATGTGCGCCATTCGCGCCGCTCAGCGCGGCCGCTCGGTCATCGTTCTCGACCATGCGAAATCGCCGGGCGAAAAGATCCGCATCTCCGGGGGGGGGCGCTGCAATTTCACCAACATTCACGCCGGCCCGAAGAGCTTCCTCTCCGCCAATCCGCATTTCTGCAAGTCGGCGCTGGCGCGCTTCACGCCTTCGGATTTTATTGCCATGGTCGATCGTCATCGGATTGCCTGGCGCGAGAAGACGCTTGGGCAGCTGTTTTGCGACGACAGCGCCAAGGACATCATCCGCATGCTTCTCGATGAGATGCAGGCTGCCGGAGCGGCGTTGCATCTGCGCACCGAGATCGCGGACGTGGAAAAGAGCGGCGAAGGCTTCCGCATCTCGACGTCGGAGGGGGCATATGAATGTCGCTCGCTGGTGATCGCGAGCGGCGGCAAGTCTATCCCGAAAATGGGTGCCACGGGCTTTGCCTATCGCATTGCTGAGCAGTTCGGCCTTCCCATGGTGGAGACGCGGCCTGGACTTGTGCCGCTGACCCTGGATCAGGCGACGCTCGAAAGCCTTTCCGACCTGTCGGGCATATCGGCGCCAGCCGAAATCCGTCACGGCAAGACAGCATTCCGCGAAGCCCTGCTGTTCACCCATCGCGGCCTCAGCGGCCCTGCGATCCTGCAAATCTCCTCCTACTGGCGCGAGGGCGAGGACATCACCGTCGACATCGAGCCCGATGTCGATCTGTTCGAACATCTGAAGGCGGCGAAAAGGGTGAATGGCCGGCAGTCCGCTCAGACGGCGCTGGCCGAGATACTCCCGAAGCGGCTGGCGCAATATCTGGCCGACCGAGAAGGCATCGTCGGCCATATGGCCGATCTTTCCGACAAGGTCCTGGCGCGTTTGGCCGAAGCGGTACAAAGCTGGAAAATCAAGCCGTCCGGCTCTGAGGGCTACAGGACTGCCGAAGTGACGCTCGGCGGCATCGATACGACGGGGCTCGACTCCCGTACCATGGCGGCGAAGAGTATTCCGGGCCTCTATTTCATCGGTGAATGTGTCGACGTGACCGGCTGGCTCGGCGGCTATAACTTCCAGTGGGCCTGGGCTTCGGGCTTCGTCGCCGGTGAATCTCTATAGGCGCGAAACTATCTGCTCGATTCAAGAGTTCTTAAGAAGGGTGCGCCATCCTGCCTCATGACGGAGTGGAAAAGCACTTCCTAAATAGAGCTTTACCAACAGGTCGTTTTGTTGGATTGTTGTGTCAGAAATGAAGTGAGGTTCTGCAAAATGAACAGGAACGCACGACGCGCCCGCGCCATTGCAATCGCTCAAGCCAAGCCCGACAACAAGCTCGTTGCCGCACGCTACTTCGTCCTCTCTGCCAGTGCATTGGCCGCCGTGGCCGCTCTCCTCCTCGCACGTTGGTTCTGACACTCCCGATCTCGGATCTGTGAGCATCGGCCGCATTCGGGCCGCCGGCCATCTCTGGGCCAAATCGATTTGACCACCGCTAAAATCGATTTGATTGCGGCTATCCGTAATTTCCGCTTATCCGAAAATTAAGACATCCTCTGCAAAACTTGCTCGATGATTTTTTGGGCGCTTCCGCGTTGGCGTGAGGCGAACCGGCAATGACTGCCGACCGGGCCTCGCCGTCCGGGACTCCAATGTTCCAATAAAGCAGCTCGATGCACTCGGTCGGCGCCCCGCCAGGCGGCCGGCGGGAGGAGTGGTGTATGGAAGGCCGGAACCGCTATGTTGATTGACAAGTTTCTTTCCCGTTTCAAGATCAAGACCAAGGTCCTGATCTTTGTATTGCCCTTCGTCGTGAGCATTTCTGCCGTCGGCCTGACCGGCCTCTATGCTTCGGGTATGCTGCAGGGACGTATGGAAATCTCCAACAGCGTCCTGCAGTCGCTCAGCGGGTTCAAGGATCTCTATGGCTCCATGGACGACTTCCTGCAAATGACCAGCCAGGAAGCGCGTGACAAGCTTTACGGGGACATCAAGACGCAACAGGGCACGCTGAACGCCACGCTGAAGCAGATCGGCGACAATGGCGGTCGCGACAACCTTCTTGCCGCCATCGACGGTACCTCGGGAATTTCCGACACCGTGGGCAAGCTCTGGACCCTGCACGAGCAGGAGCTCGCCCTTCGCAAGTCGATCGATGACGCGCAGAAGGTGATGATCACCAGCCGCTTCAACGTCAACTACGATGCGCAGCAACTCGAGGAAAACATCCGCAAGGATGAGGGCAACGCCACTGCAACGCTGCGCGCCGCCGACCGCCTGCTGAAGGGCGGTGATACCCTTGCGGCCGTCATGGCCGACTTCAACAAGGCCCAGCTGCCGGCTGACAAGCTGAAGGTCGTCACGGACGCCATTCCCGCTATCGCAAAGGCGCAGCGCCTGATCGAGATTTCGGTCCCCGCGAACCAGAAGAGCATGACACAGTCGCTGTCGCAGACGATCAGCGACGTGAAGGCGCAGGCAACGGCGGCCGATGCCGGCACCGACGAGGCGATCGCCAATCTCGGGCGACTTGTCTCCCGCTTCCGTCAGATGTCGACCTATACCCAGCTGACGGCAACGCAGATGATGCGCGCAGCGACGACGACCTTCGTCGAGCTCGACAGCCGTATCGCGCAGACGAACTCTGTTCTCGAAGACACGCGCCGTCTGGAGAGCGCGATCTACTCGCTGCAACTCGTGCTCGGTGAGTTCGCTGCCAAGCCTGGCAAGGAAAATCGCGTCCGCCTGCATCAGGAGATCGCGACGCTCGGCACCAACCTAAACACGCTGCTCGCCAGCGCGAAGGGCATGAATTTCGCGGAAGACATCGTCGCGGCAATGTCGCCTGCCCTTGCCTCCATGGATAAGGATGCGCAGAGCCTGGTCGACACGATCAACCAGCGCGTCACCGACTACGCATCCGCTCGCCAGCAGCTTGATGCCGTCTGGGGGCAGCTCACGACGTTTGCCGAATTGCAGAAGAAGAGCGCCGGTGCCGAGCGCACCCAGGCAAATGGCATCTCCGTGCTGACGACGGGCCTCGGCATCCTGGTTTCGATCATCGGCGGTATTGCCCTTGTCCTGACGCTGCAGCGCCCGATCGGCCAGATCACCGCCGCGATGCGCCGCATTGCCGATGGTGCGCTCGACACCAACATCTCGGGCGACCAGCGGTATGACGAAATCGGCGACATTGCCCGCGCGCTTGGCATCTTCAAGGAAAATGCGATCTCCAAGATCCGCATTGAGGAGCAGAGCGAGGAAGAGCGCGTCGCGGCCGAGCATGAACGCCAGCGCAACGACGCCGAGAAGCGCGAAATGGACCGCCAGATCGAGTTTGCTGTCAATGCGCTTGCCTCCGGTCTCGAGCGCATGTCGCAGGGTGATATTTCGACCACGATCGACACGCCGTTCATCGGTCGCCTCGAGCAGCTCCGCCAGGACTTCAACGGTTCGATGATGCGCCTGCAGGCCACCATGAGCCAGATCCGCGACAACGTCGAGATGATCCAGGGCAACGGCAACCAGATGGCTCAGTCTGCTGAAGACCTCTCCAAGCGTACTGAGCAGCAGGCGGCTTCGCTGGAGGAAACCGCCGCTGCCGTTGACCAGATCACTGTCACGGTCCGTTCTTCGGCCGAGCGGGCCAAGGACGCCGATCAGATCGTGCGTCAGGCAAAACGCAGCGCCGACGACTCCGCAGTTGTCGTCAGCAACGCGATCGACGCAATGGGCCGGATCGAAGCGGCGTCCCGGCAGATCGAACAGATCATCGGCGTCATCGACGAGATCGCATTCCAGACCAATCTGCTGGCTCTGAACGCCGGCATCGAGGCAGCACGCGCCGGTGAAGCCGGCAAGGGCTTCGCCGTCGTCGCCATGGAAGTGCGTGAATTGGCGCAGCGCTCCGCTGCTGCGGCGCAGGAGATCAAGGGTCTCATTAACAAGTCGACCACCGAAGTCAGCTCCGGCTCGCAGTTCGTGCAGGAGACCGGCACGGTGCTCGCGAAGATCAGTGCCCAGATCGTCACGATCAGCCAGCATGTCGAAACGATCGCCCGCGCGAGCCATGATCAGTCGAGCGCACTTGGTGAAGTCAACGCGACGGTCAACCAGATGGACCAGATGACGCAGCAGAATGCGGCCATGGTCGAAGAGACGACGGCAGCAAGCCGCGAGCTTGCGGTCGAGGCGGATTCACTGCTGCGGCTCATCCAGCAGTTCAAGATCGACGGCGACATGCAGGCGAGCGTCTACCGCGCGGCATAAGACGACGACCAAAACAAGCGCTTGGAAGGCCCCGGTATACCGGGACCCGGTATACCGGGCCCGGTATACCGGGGCTCTTCTGTTTTTCCGAATATCGGCCGCGTCTTTTTAAGTTTTCGACGATTATCAATTTTTTGAAGATTTTCTTTAAATTTTCGCATTAGCCTCCGGGGCTCACGTCTCAGGGGATACCTATGCTACGCCTGTTCTCGGCTTCCATCGTACGTCAGATCGTCGCCATCACACTCGTTCTACTCGTCTTCAGCACCGCAGCGATCGTCTGCGCCACCTATTACAATCTGAGCGCTTACGTGATGACGAGCGCCGTGTCTGACGCCAAGGATGCAAGCAGGACGATGGCGGTCCTCTACGGCGCGAGCGATGCCGGAGTGAAGGTCGACGTGAGCAACAACGAGCTTGCCGGGGTAACCGAGGAAAAGCTGCCATCGCTCGGCGATCACGTTCTGGTCGATCGCACGGCACAGTCGATTGCTGGCGTTGCCACCGTCTTTGAACGCCAAGGCAGCGACTACGTCCGTGTTTCCACGAACGTCAAGAAAGAGAACGGCGACCGCGCTGTCGGCACGAAGCTCGCGGCGGATCATCCCGCGCAGGCGGTACTGGCCAAGGGGCAGGCCTACTACGGCCCGGCTGACCTTTTCGGTCGGAAGTTCATGACAGGCTATTTTCCGGTGAAGAACACGGCCGGTTCAAACGTCGGCATCCTGTTCATCGGCATCCCGATGGAGGTCTATTACAGCAGCCTGCAGCAACTGCTGATGCTGGTGGCCGGTGTCGGTGTAGCGGTATTGCTGCTCGTCGGCGTGGCAGCCTACTTCGCCATCCAGGCGTCCATCAGGCCGCTCGAGGCGCTGACGGCGACCATTCATACGATTTCCGACGGCAATCTCGACAGGCCGATCCCTTGCGTTGAGAAGCAGAACGAATTCGGCGCGATCGGACGCGCGCTCGCGCTGTTCCGCGACAACGCCCGCGCCCGCCAGGACTTGGAGATGCAGGCGGCCGAACAGCGGCAGCTTAGCGATAGTGAACGTGCCCGCAACGACGCCGAGAAGCGCGCGCTTGACGGCCAGATCGACTTCGCCGTCAACCAGCTCGCCGCCGGTTTGGGGCGCCTGGCGCAGGGCGATGTTTCGCAGACGATCCAGACGCCGTTTGTCGGTCGCCTTGAGCAGCTTCGCGTCGATTTCAATGCGTCGCTCGTGCGGCTGCAGGAAACCTTGGCGCGCATTCGCGACAACACCGCTTCGATCCAGAACAACTCCGGCGCGATGCTGGCGTCTGCCGATGAGCTTTCGAAGCGTACGGAAGCACAGGCTGCCAACCTGGAGGAGACGGCGGCCGCAGTTGAGCAAATCACCGTGACCGTCAAATCGTCGGCCGTACGTGCCCGCGAAGCGAATGATGCCGTGTCCGCGACCAAGAAAAACGCCGATAGTTCAGGCGCTGTCGTCACCGACGCGGTCGCGGCGATGAACCGTATCGAAGAGGCGTCGAAGCAGATCGAGCAGATCATCGAAGTCATCGATGACATTGCGTTCCAGACGAACCTTCTGGCGTTGAATGCCGGTATCGAAGCCGCCCGGGCTGGCGAGGCGGGCAAGGGTTTTGCCGTGGTTGCGCAGGAGGTGCGGGAACTTGCACAGCGGTCCGCCGATGCGGCGCGCGAAATCAAGGGGCTGATCGAGAAGTCGACGCGCGAGGTTACCGCAGGCTCCGGCCTTGTGCAGAAGACCGGTGCCGTGCTCGCCGCGATCAGCCAGGAGATCATTGCGATCAGCAGCCATGTCGAAATGATTGCGACGGCAAGCCAGGATCAGTCCGCTGCCCTGCAGGAGGTCAACGGCGCGGTCAATGCGATGGACCAGATGACGCAGCAGAACGCCGCCATGGTCGAGGAAACGACCGAGGCGAGCCGCCAGCTCGCCAACGAGGCCGATGCGTTGATGACGCTGGTACAGCAGTTCCGGTTCGAAGCCGCCCAGAATTACGACCGCGTGAGGCATGCGGCGTGACCGACGTTCCCGGATCGGCAAGCGTCCGTTCTTCCGGAGCGGCGCTTCCCGCTCCATAGCCACGGAGACGTGAGGAAAGCCGCGACACGGACCGCGCGGGAGCTGCCGAGGCTCTCGTAGAATTCGCTTTCGGCCTTTGCCGAGTACTTGTCACGACTGCCATTCAGCAGGTCTGCAATCTGGGCGACGGCGATGAGAGTGATCATGGCGATGTCCTTCTATATGGGCATCGCCTTAGTTATTCCTCGAAATTTGGTTTATAAACGGGAATTTCCTCACTATGTTTTTCATCGATGAAAAACACACAATGGGATTCCTTTCAGCTATTCGTGCAGGTCGCTCGCTTCGGCGGGCTGACGGGCGCCAGTGCGTCGAGCGGGCTCAGTCCCGCCACGATTGGTCGTCGCATGCTCGATCTCGAGCATGAGATCGGCAAGGCGCTCTTCATCCGCAGCCAGAAGGGTTACAGCCTCACCGCGGATGGCCAGGTCCTTTTGGATCATCTGCAGGACATGGAGGCCGCGGCGCGCAAGATTGACGCCTGGCGGCAGGCCGGGAGCGTTGGTGCGACGGTCAAGGTTGCCGCCGGCACTTGGGTCGCGTGGCTTCTGACGGAGAATTTCGCCGCGATCCGCAAACCCGGCGATGCCTTCGCTATCTCTTTGACGGTCGGCGAAGCGCGCGCCAACCTCAATTACAGGGAAAGCGATATCGGCATCCGCGCCTTCGAGCCCGAAGAAAGCAACCTTGCCGCCCGCCTGCTGGGCGAGGTGGCCTACGCGGTCTATACGAGACGCAATGTTGACGCGACCGAGGACAGGTGGGTGGCCGTCTCCGAAGAGGATGCGATCTCGAACTATCTCCGCTGGCCGCACCGCAATGCAGGCGGCTTGATCGTTGCAACGGTCAACCGGCCACGCTCGCTGCTGGAGCTGGTGAGAGGAGGGGCGGGCAAGGCGGTCTTGCCATGCTTCGTCGGCGACCTCGATCCCGAACTGCAGCGTCTTGGCGGCGAACTGCCGGAATTGCGCCACCGGCAGTGGATCGTCATGAACAACGAGGATCGGCACCGGCCGGAAATCCGGACCGTTGCCGATCGCATGACGAAATTGCTGAAGAGCTATGTCGATCTGTTTGCGGGCAGGCGCGCCAGCCGAAGTTGAGGGCGCCCGCCGCGATCTCAGTTGCGCCCCGCGACTATGATGGGGATCAAAAGATCTCCCCAGTTACCGTCGCCGCCGTGGTGTCTCGCCGAGCGAACGATCTCGACGGAGACACCGGCATCGACCGCCTTCATGACCGACTGGTTCAGTCGGTGCAGATCGTTGGCGAGCGTGCGGATCGTCGTCTGCTGGTCTGTGGTCATGCAGGTGGACTGTTCTTCAGCGCGTTCCTTGACGCGTGCAAGAGTAGGCATGGCATTCTCCTCCTTGGTGCGATCATTCTGCTGCTGGTTTGAACTGTGCATGTTCGGTGGATTCCCTCATCGCCGTAGTCGACGAACGTCCGCCGGTGATGGCCATCGAAACGGCATCGAAGTAACCGGTGCCGACTTCGCGCTGATGCTTGGTCGCGGTGTAGCCGTTGATCTCCGCCGCGAACTCCGCCTCCTGCAATTCGGAATAGGCAGCCATCTGCCGGTCCTTGTAGCCGCGGGCGAGTTCGTACATGCCGAAGTTCAGCTGGTGGAAGCCGGCAAGCGTGATGAACTGGAACTTGTAGCCCATTGCGCCGAGTTCGCGCTGGAACTTGGCGATCGTCGCGTCATCCAGGTTTTTCTTCCAGTTGAACGACGGCGAGCAGTTGTAGGCGAGCAGCTTGCCGGGATGCACCTTGTGGACCCCCTCGGCAAAACGGCGTGCCTGCTCGAGATCCGGCTTCGACGTCTCGCACCAGATGAGATCGCAGTGCGGTGCATAGGCGACGGCACGGGCGATGCACGGCTCGAGCCCGTTGCGAACCTGATAGAAGCCTTCGACCGTGCGGCCGGCATCGTAGTCGACAAAGGGCTGGTCGCGTTCGTCGATATCTGAGGTCAGTAGCTTGGCGGCTTCCGCATCCGTGCGGGCAATGACGAGCGTCGGAACACCCATGACGTCGGCGGCGAGGCGAGCCGCATCGAGGTTGCGGATGTGTGCTGCGGTCGGGATCAGGACCTTGCCGCCGAGATGGCCGCACTTCTTCTCCGACGCCAGCTGGTCCTCGAAATGGACGCCGGCTGCACCGGCCTCGATATAGGCCTTCATGATCTCGAAGGCGTTCAGCGGGCCGCCGAAGCCTGCTTCCGCGTCAGCAACAATCGGCGCAAACCAGGTCTCGACGGAGAGGCCGTTCTGCTCTGATGTTTCGATCTGATCGGCGCGCTGCAGGGTCCGGTTGATCCGCTTGGCCAGTTCCGGACCGGCGTTTGCCGGATAGAGGGATTGATCCGGATACATGGCCGAGGCGGTGTTGCTATCCGCGGCGACCTGCCAGCCGGACAGGTAGATTGCCTTCAATCCGGCGCGAACCATCTGCATCGCCTGATTGCCCGACAGGGCTCCGAGAGCATTGACGAAATCATCCTGATGCAGAAGCTGCCACAACCGCTTGGCGCCCATTTCCGCGAGGGAATAGCGCAGTTCGACGGAGCCGCGCAGCCGCTTGACGTCATCGATCGAGTAGGGACGCTCAACCCCATTGAATCGCCCAGCTGGAAGGTCCCGGTGCAGCTTGTCAAATTCTGTCATCTTATGCTCCTTGCAGATTGTGTGGTCAGTTTGGATGATTGACAGAATTTACAGATCCCGGAAAAAGACCAGAGTTTTCTATGGAGTAGCCATCAGAAACGAGTTAGGATGCAAAGCCTTGACAGGCTGGCTCTGTCAATTTGTAAAGTATTGTAAAGTTATCTGCGCGGACTTTTGTAAAGGATTGTCACATGGCGGAGCGCAAGATTTTTGCGGGGCCAAAGGTCCGGCGCATTCGCAACGGCCTCGGTTTGAATCAGTCAGCGATGGCCGAGGAGCTTGGCATCTCTCCATCCTATCTCAACCTTATCGAGCGCAACCAGCGGCCACTGACGGTGCAACTGCTCCTGAAGCTGTCGTCGGTCTACAAAGTCGATCTGGAGGAGCTGAGGGACGAGAGCGGCGGCAGCCTCAACCAGCTGCGCGAGATTTTTGCGGATCCGCTCCTGGCCGGCGAGCTTCCCGGCGACCAGGAACTCGTGGAGGTCGCGGAGGCCGCGCCCAACGCGGCAAGCGGCATCATCAAGCTGTACCGGGCCTATAGCGAACAGGCGAGCCGCCTGTCGGACCTGACGTCGTTGACGGCCGGCGCGGGGCAGGTACCGCTCGCCGGTGCGCGGCTGCCGGCCGACGAGGTCCGCGATATCATGGAGCGGCGCTCCGCCTATTTCTCTCAACTGGAGGCTGCGGCGGAGACCTTCCTGGCCCGCTTTGCCGAGACGCGCGATCTGCCGGCCGCGTTCAGGGAGTGGCTGCGGGCGGAACGCGGGATCAGCGTGCGTGTCCTTCCCGTTCACGTCATGCCCGATCTGCGGCGCCGCTTCGACCGGCACTCGATGCGGCTCTTCGTTTCCGAGCGCCTGTCGCCGGCCGATCAGGCGCATGAGATCGCCATCGAGGTGGCAACGCTCGCCTTGCGTGATGCGATCCTGGCGGAACTCGATGGTCTGGCGCTGTCGACGCCGGAGGCGAAGCGGATAGCGCGCTTCGAACTCTGTCGTTACGGCGCCTTGGCGCTTGCCATGCCCTATGGGCCATTTCTCTCCGCGGCCCAAGGCAGCCGATACGATGTAGATATCCTCCGTTCCCGCTTCGGAGTTTCCTATGCGCAGGCCGCAGCGCGGCTGGTCATGCTGCAGCGACCGGGCGCTTCCGCGATTCCCTTCTTTATGATTGAGATCGACGCCGCCGGTCACCGACTGCGGCGGGCTGGGGCGCAGGGTTTCCCGCATTCGCGTTTCGGCGGCGGCTGTCCCAAGCTGAACATTCATGCCGCCTTCCTGCAGCCGGGCCAGATCCTTGCCGAAACGGTCGAAATGCCGGATGGCGCCCGCTATCTCACGGTCTCCCGGACGCTTGAAGGGCCGAACGCCGCGTTCGGCGAGCGCGTCAGGCGCACCGCATTGCAGATCGGCTGCGACGCTGCCGCAGGCGAAGCGTCGGTCTACGGCCAGGTCGCAACGTCTCAGCAGCCAGTTGCGATAGGACCTGCTTGCCGCCTTTGCGAACGGCGCGGATGCCTCTCACGCGCCGAGCCGCCGGTCACACGACCATTGGGCCTCGACGAGATGGTTGCGGGCCTCAGCAGCTTTGATTTTCAATGATTGTGAAATGATTGAGAGTGCAGGTTTTTGCGCTTGTGGGCTCACAAAAACATTTCTAGTCTGCTTGCAAAACCAGAGGGTCGGCGTCTACAGGCGCCACAAAGCAAGAAGAAGACAGGAGATATCATGAGGTCAACATTCGCAAGACTTGCAGCGAGCGCCGTTGTGCTTGCATTCGCCGCTGCGCCGTCCTTTGCGCAGGAGCGGGTGGTCAACGTCTACAACTGGTCGGACTATATCGACAGCTCCATCCTTGAAGACTTCACCAAGGAAACCGGCATCAAGGTCGTCTACGATACCTTCGATTCCAACGAGACGGTTGAAACCAAGCTGCTCGCCGGCGGTACCGGCTATGACGTTGTCGTCCCGAGCGGCGACTTCCTGCAGCGCCAGATCCAGGCCGGCGTCTTCCAGAAGCTCGACAAATCCAAGCTGCCGAACCTTTCGAATATGTGGGATATGATCCAGCAGCGCACCGCCATGTACGACCCCGGTAACGAATACGCGGTGGACTACATGTGGGGCACCAACGGGATCGGATACAACAAGAAAAAGCTCGCCGAAATCCTCGGGCCGGACGCAAAGGCGCCGGGCCTCGAAGTCATCTTCGATCCGAAGGTTGCGGAAAAATTCAAGGACTGCGGCATCTATGTCCTCGATGCGCCGAAGGACGTCCTGCCGTCTGCCTTGACCTACATCGGACTTGACCCCAATTCGAGCAAGCCGGCCGATCTGCAGAAGGCCGGCGAAATGCTGGAAAAGGTACGGCCCTTCGTTCGCAAGTTCCACTCCTCGGAATACATCAACGCCTTGGCGAACGGCGACATCTGCATCGCTTTCGGTTATTCCGGCGACATCTTCCAGGCTGCCAACCGTGCGACCGAAGCCAAGAACGACGTGGAGGTCGGTTACTCCATTCCGTCACAGGGCGCGCAGATGTGGTTCGACATGATGGCGATCCCGGCGGATGCCAAGCATGTTGCCGAGGCGCACGAATTCCTCAACTACATGATGAAGCCTGAAGTCATCGCCAAGGCCAGCAACTACGTATTCTACGCCAACGGCAACAAGGCGTCGCAGCAGTTCATCGACAAGGAAATCCTCGAAGACCCGTCGGTCTATCCGAGCGAGGACGTGATGAAGAAGCTCTATAGCGTCACCCCATGGGATCCGAAAACGCAGCGCACGGCGACCCGGATCTGGACGAAAGTCGTCACCGGCCAGTAAAGAGTATCAGGCCCGGACGGCAACGCCCGGGCCTTTCCTTATCATGCCGATTGCGGGGACGTCGGTTCTCAAAATGACTTTTCGGGGCACATAATGAAGTCACTTGGCAATATTCGCCGTTCCTTTGCGCCGTGGGCAGACCCGGCATCGAAGCCGTTCATATCGTTCAATAACGTCACGAAGCGGTTCGGTGACTTCACCGCCGTCGATGACCTGTCCCTGAATATTTATCATCGTGAGTTCTTTGCCCTGCTTGGGGCTTCCGGATGTGGGAAATCCACGCTGCTGCGCATGCTTGCAGGCTTCGAGCAGCCGACCTCGGGCGAAATCGTCCTCGACGGTACCGACATGGCTGGAACGCCACCGTACAAGCGACCGGTCAACATGATGTTCCAGTCCTATGCGCTGTTTCCGCATATGACGGTGGAGAAGAATATCGCCTTCGGCCTGCGCCAGGATGGCATGCCCAAAGAGGAGATCACCGAGCGCGTTCTGCAGATGCTGAAGATGGTGAAGCTCGAGAAGTTCGCCACGCGCAAGCCGAACCAGCTGTCCGGTGGCCAGCGCCAGCGCGTGGCCCTGGCGCGTTCCCTTGCCAAGCGACCGAAGGTGCTGTTGCTCGACGAACCGCTTGGCGCGCTCGACAAAAAGCTGCGCGAGGAAACACAGTTCGAGCTCATGGACCTGCAGCAAAACCTCGGCCTGACCTTTGTCGTGGTCACCCACGACCAGGAGGAGGCGATGACCATGGCGGACCGCATTGCGGTCATGAGCCACGGAAAGGTCATCCAGGTCGCGACACCGGCGGAGATCTACGAGGCGCCGAATTCCCGCTTCGTCGCCGACTTCATCGGCGACGTAAATATCTTTGATGGCAAGGTCGCGAGCACGAACGACAGCACCGTCGAGATCGCCGTCGACGAAAATTTCTCGATCAGTGTCGTCACTCCCGAAAAGCCGGCAATGGGCGCGCCAGTCGGCTTTGCCATCCGTCCGGAAAAGCTGAAGGTCTCGCGCAAGCCGCCAGCCAATCCAAGGGTAAACGCGGCGTCCGGGGAGCTGTGGGACATCGCCTATCTCGGCGACATGACGGTCTTCCACGTGAAGCTGAAGAGCGGCAAGGTGGTCAAGGCCTCGCTCCTCAATGCGCAGCGCGCTGTCGACGACCCGTTCACCTACGACCAGGAAGTCTGGATTACCTTCGCCGTGGATGCCGGCGTCCTCCTCAAGGATTGAACCATGGGCAAGCTCGGTTCCGCATTCTACAATCGCCTGGTCATCATCATTCCCTATGTCTGGCTGCTGCTGTTCTTCATGGCGCCGTTCTTCATCGTCTTCCGCATATCGCTCTCGACGACGGCAATCGCCATGCCTCCCTACGAGCCGGTCTTTGCTCTGGCTGACGGCTGGGCCGAGTTCTGGGCGAAGATGCGCACCTTTTCCTTCGAGAATTACAGCTATCTGCTCGACGACCCGCTCTATTTGAACGCCTACATATCGAGCGTCGTGATCGCTGGCGTATCGACGTTCCTTACGCTGCTGATTGCTTATCCGATCGCCTACGGCATGGCCCAGGCCCCACGCAGCATCCGTCCGACGCTACTGATGCTCGTCATCCTGCCGTTCTGGACGAGCTTCCTAATCCGCGTCTACGCCTGGATCGCAATCCTGAAGCCGGAGGGATTGTTCAACCAGCTGCTACTGTCGGTGCACGCCATCGATACGCCGTTGATCATTCTGAACACGAATGTCGCGGTCTACATCGGCATTGTCTATTCCTATCTGCCGTTCATGGTCCTGCCCCTCTATTCCTCGCTGGAAAAGATGGACGGCACCTTGATCGAGGCAGCGCAGGATCTCGGCTGCACGCCGATTACCGCATTCTGGCGGGTAACCTTCCCGCTGTCGCTGCCAGGTGTGGTTGCCGGATGCATGCTGGTGTTCATCCCCGCGGTTGGCGAGTTCGTTATCCCCGACCTGCTTGGCGGATCGGAGACGCTGATGATCGGCAAGACGCTGTGGAACGAGTTTAACTCCAACCGCGATTGGCCGGTGTCCTCGGCGGTGGCGACGATCCTGCTCTTGATCCTGGTGATCCCGATCGTGTTCTTCCAGAACGCGCAGGCCAAGGCCGACGAGCAGGGGAGATAGACATGCTGAGATGGACCCGTTTCAACATCGCCTCCGTCGCGCTCGGCTTTGCGTTTCTCTATCTGCCGATCGTCCTGCTGGTGGTGTTTTCCTTCAACGAGTCGAAGCTGGTGACTGTCTGGGGCGGCTTCTCGACCAAATGGTACGTCTCGCTCCTGCACAATCAGGCTCTGCTCGATGCCGCCTGGGTGACGATCCGCGTCGGCCTCCTTTCGGCCACGGCGGCAACGGTCCTTGGAACGCTCGCCGCGATCGCCTTGGTGCGCTACACGCGCTTTCGCGGCCGCATGCTGTTTTCCGGCATGGTCTATGCACCGCTTGTCATGCCCGAGGTGATTACCGGCCTGTCGCTTCTACTGCTGTTCGTGGCGATCGGTTTCGACCGCGGCTTCTGGACGATCACGCTGGCGCACACCACCCTCACCATGTGCTTCGTCGCCGTCGTTGTGCAGTCGCGACTGTTGACGTTCGACAGGTCGATTGAGGAAGCGGCGCAGGATCTTGGCGCACCACCGGTGCGGACCTTCTTCGAAGTGACGCTGCCGATCATCGCGCCTGCCGTGCTTTCCGGCTGGATCCTCGCCTTCACGCTGTCGCTGGATGACCTCGTCATCGCGAGCTTCACCTCCGGCCCTGGGGCGACGACGCTGCCGATGAAGATCTACAGCCAGGTCCGTCTCGGGGTAACGCCTGAAATCAACGCGGTCTGCACTATTCTCATTGCAGTCGTGGCGATTGGCGTCATCTGCGCCTCCACCATCACGAAACGCCGTGAACTGCAGCGCGAGCGTGACGAACGTGCGGCTGCAAACGCGCCGTGACTATTTGGTCGATCCCTGCTGCGTGACGGGAGCCGGGGAGATCACCGGCTCCGGCCACGCGCCGCCAACGAAGAACGGCAGAGGCGGGAAACTCGTCGATGCTGTCGGGTCAGTTGCTTCGATCGTCCCCGACAGTGCCAATCCATTCGAGTGGTATGGGATGACGCCGGAAAGGATCAGCGTCTGCTGGGGACCTTCGATACGGCCGCCATGGATGGTCGCCACGCCATCGGCGAGATCGGCGGCGATGTCGAAATTGTCAAAGGCAAAGGCACGGTGGGATACCGCGTTCAGCGTGAAGAAGTCCGCGCGCGTGGCTTCTTCGCGTACGGCCTCCGCATCGAAGCCCGGAAGCGAGCCCGAGCGCGCGCGGAAAGCGATCCTGCCCGTCACGTCGCCGGCTTCGACCTTCCAGAGCGGCTTTGTCGTTTTGATCGACATGTCGAGAGAGCCGGTGGCAAGGGGGAGTGGCCCCTTCAGCTGAAGCCGCTCGATCAGCCCGGCGAAGTCGGCGCCGCGGATCGACAGTTGCAGTTTGCCGCCGCCGTCGAAATCACCGCGCATCGCCTCGAGATGAGCGGACAGGGAGCCGCCTTCAAACTCGCTGTCACCGATGTCGAACTTTGCCTCGTTGCTGGAAACGATGATGCCCGCTCCGACATCGGAGAGGATGAAAGGTTCGATGAGGGCCTGTTTCGCGGAAAGCCGGAGATCAAGATCGAGTTTCTGCAGCGCACCGCCATCAGGCCGTCCGCCAGCCTCGCCGGCGGCCAGACGAAGCACGAATGCATCGAAGAGCGACCTGAAATTCATCTGGTCGAAGGCCAGCGTGCCGCCGAGTTTGGCGCGTTTGCCTGGCGGAAAGGCCACGTCCATCACGCCCTTCGCATTCGACCCATTCATGCTCATATCGACATTGTCGAAGCGGAATCCGTTCGCAACCGAAGCGACATCGGTCTCGATCGAGAAGGTCTTGAGGGTCGCGATACCCGGCAGCGAGCGGTCGGCCCATGTCAACAGTGCCGGCAGATCGGGGATGTTCAGCGCCATGTTGCCGGAGAGGTCAAAGAGATGCGAGATGTTCGCGAGTCCCTGGAACCGTGCCGTGAGCAGGCTCGAAGTCAGCGATCCGCTCATTTCGGCCTTGTTGCCGCCGAAAATGAGAAGCGGGCTGGGGGACGAGAAATCGAGCTTGAGATCCTGCCCACTCATCCGTGCGATCAGCACGGCGGTAATCGGACTCGACAGTTTGCGCCAGCTGACGTCGGCGGTCACACCCTCGAAGCGATAAGTCCTACCGCTTGCGACATCGGCGACGTTGACGGTGCCATCCTCAACTGTGATGGCACCGACGGCGGCATCCAGTTTCCGATCTAGAACCTCTCTTCCACCTTCCTCACGCGCGCCTGAGATCGCTCGCGCCAGAAGCCCCTCATTGGTCCAGTCGATCACGCCGCTGCTTTCACGGGTGAGTTGCAGGTTTGGGCGGAAAAGGTGGAACTCGTGGAAGCTCGCGCGCCCTCGGATCGCATCGATCAGGCTGAACTCGGCGGAGAGGCTTTCGATCGTTCCGAGCAGCCTATTGCTGTCGCCTTTCTGGTGAACCGAGATCTTGCTGAGGGTGATGCGAGGCGTCGGCCAGAATTCGATGACCGGCTTGCCCGCGACCTCGGCACGATAGCCGGCCCATTTGGACAGGGCATCCTCGATGCCGGAGCGAACGAGGCCGGTTGAAATCAGGTAGGGGGCGGCGACACGAAGCGCCACGAAGATCGACAGGACGACAAGCAGGGTGACTGTGGCAAGCCGGGCGAAGCCAGGCAGCCAGCGTGACACGGGTCTGATTTTCTTCCGCCATCGCGGTTGTCTTGA
This sequence comes from Rhizobium sp. RHZ01, assembly GCF_014851595.1. Classification (NCBI taxonomy): domain Bacteria; kingdom Pseudomonadati; phylum Pseudomonadota; class Alphaproteobacteria; order Hyphomicrobiales; family Rhizobiaceae; genus Rhizobium; species Rhizobium sp. RHZ01. The sequence continues at coordinate 118,837 of NZ_JACUZZ010000007.1, read as the reverse complement.
CGTACCCATGAATTCCGCCGGTATTTTCGGCCGTCGCCGCCGTTAATGCTCTGAAATGCCCGATATATCAAATGCAAGCTGCATGCAAACGCGAGCCTCTGACTTTGCTCGTCACTCCCTTTATAAGCTGATATTGCATGGTATACAGGCGAACAAATAGGAGAAGTCTCGAATGCGCGACGATAAGCCACTCTGGATACCTTCGCGCACATCGGTCGAAGCGAGCCCGATGTACGCCTTCATGCAGCAGTGCAACCGTGACTTCGATCTCTCCCTGACAAGCTACCATGATTTGCACGCTTTTTCTGTCGCCGACAGGGAACGGTTCTGGACATCGGTCTGGGAGTTCTGCGGCGTCAAGGGCGAGCGCGGAGCACGCGCGCTCCTCGATGGCGATGTCATGCTCGATGCGCGCTTCTTCCCGGATGCGATGTTGAATTTTGCCGAGAACCTGCTTTCCGGAGAAGGCGCTGACGATGCACTGATCTTTCGGGGGGAGGACAAGGTTGCCGATCGTTGGAGCTGGGACCGGCTGCGTGGCCTGGTTTCCAGGTTGCAGCAGGCATTCAAGGCAATGGGGATCGGTCCCGGAGATCGGATTGCGGCGATGATGCCGAACATGCCCGAGACGGTGGCCTGCATGCTGGCGGCCGCGTCGATCGGCGCGATCTGGTCGTCCTGTTCGCCCGACTTCGGGGAGCAGGGTGTTCTTGATCGGTTTGGCCAGATCGGGCCGAAGCTTTTCATCGCCTGCGACGCCTATTGGTATGGCGGCAAGCTGCAGGACGTGAAGGCCAAGGTGGCGACCGTGACGAAGCAACTCGGCGCGCCATGCCTCGTCGTCCACTATGCAGGGGGTGCCGCCGCGGTCGCCGACGAAACACCCGGCGCCAAGACGCTGGACGACTTCATCGCGCCCTTCGAGCCGCGTTCTGTCGAGTTTACGCGCCTGCCCTTCGCGCACCCGCTCTATATCCTCTTCTCATCGGGAACGACCGGCGTTCCGAAGTGCATCGTCCACTCGGTCGGCGGCACATTGTTGCAGCACCTCAAGGAACACCGGCTGCATTGCGGAATTCAACCCGGCGAGAAGCTTTTCTATTTCACCACATGCGGCTGGATGATGTGGAACTGGCTGGTGAGCGGCTTGGCGGCAGGTGCCACGCTTTGCCTTTTCGACGGCTCGCCTTTCGCGCCTGACGGCAATGTGCTCTTCGACTTTGCGGCAGCCGAGAAGTTTGCTGTTTTCGGGACCTCGGCGAAATATATCGACGCGGTGCGCAAGAGCGGGCTGACGCCGCGCACCACTCACGACCTCTCCAGTCTTCGGCTGATGACATCGACCGGATCGCCGCTCTCGCCGGAGGGCTTCTCCTTTGTCTACGAAGGCATCAAGGAAGACGTGCAACTCGCATCTATTTCCGGTGGCACGGATATTGTTTCCTGCTTCGTCCTCGGCAACCCCTTGCAGCCAGTCTGGCGTGGCGAAATCCAGGGGCCGGGCCTCGGCCTGGCGATGGATGTGTGGGACGACGAGGGCCGGCCGGTTCGCCAGGAAAAGGGTGAACTTGTCTGTACAAAGGCCTTTCCGTCGATGCCCGTGATGTTCTGGAACGATCCTGATGGGGCGAAGTACAGGGCAGCCTACTTCGAGCGTTTCGACAATGTATGGTGCCACGGCGACTTCGCGGAGTGGACCGCGCACGAGGGCATCATCATTCACGGGCGCTCTGACGCCACCCTCAATCCCGGCGGCGTCCGCATCGGAACCGCGGAGATCTACAATCAGGTCGAACAGATGGGCGAAGTCGCGGAGGCTCTCTGCATCGGCCAGGAATGGGATGACGATGTCCGCGTGGTTCTGTTCGTGCGCCTCGCGCCCGGCGTATTCCTGACCGATGACCTGACGAAGGCGATCAAGAGCCGCATTCGCACAGGCGCCTCGCCACGGCATGTGCCGGCAAAGATCATTGCCGTCAGCGATATTCCTCGCACCAAATCGGGGAAAATCGTTGAACTTGCGGTGCGCGAGGTCGTCCACGGTCGGCCGGTCAAGAACAAGGAGGCGCTTGCCAATCCGGAGGCGTTGGATCTCTTCGCGGGGCTTGCCGAACTGCGCGCGTGAGCAACGGGTGCAACCGGCCACTACAAGCTTTCACCGTTAACAGATTGAAGGCTGCGGCAACTTTTCGCTAAGAAACGTTGGTCATGAATGAATTTAACTTGGGGCTGCAGATGAACGAGGCAGCCGGAGCCTTGGGCTCCTGAAACATGATGTTGCTTAACTAAGCCTTTGTTGAACAGCACACCCCAACTCTCAGGCAGCCCCTCCGGCTGCCTTTTTTCGTTCAGCCTGCAAGGACCCGCTGTGACGGGAAGGCGATCTCTACCAGCGTGCCTTCGTTGGGTGCGGAACTGATCGCGAAAATGGCCCGGTTGGCATCGACCATCGCCTTGGTCAGCGGCAGGCCGAGTCCCGTACCTTCGCCACGCGGCCGAGACTGCGCGGACACCTGACGGAACGGCTTCATGGCTTGGTCCAGTTCGCTCCGTGTCATGCCGACGCCGGTATCGCGCACCCGCAAGACGACGCTGCCGTTTGCCTCATAGGAGGTGGAGACGACAATCTGTCCGCCCGCCGGCGTGAACCGTATCGAGTTCGACAGGATGTTGAGTGCAATCTGCTTGACCGAACGGAGGTCGGCGACGACGTCAGGCACGGCCTGGGATAGGGCTGTGCGGATGATGACTCGCTGGCTGTTGGCCTGCGGCTGGAGGAGCGAGACCGCCTCCGAAACCGCCTCGTTCAGGTCGATGGCGCCGAAATCGAGGTCCATTTCGCCGGCCTCGATCTTCGAGATATCCAGCAGGTCGTTGACGATATCGAGGACATGGCGTCCGGAACGACCGATGTCGTTGGCATACTCGACATAGCGCGGATGCCCGATCGGGCCGAAGCGCTCGCTCGCCATCATGTCGGAAAAGCCGATGATCGCATTGAGGGGCGTACGGATCTCATGGCTGACGCGCGCGAGGAAGTCGGTCTTGTGTTCGCTCGCCGTCTCCGCTGCGCTCTTGGCGCTGCGCAGTTCATCCTCGGTACGCTTCCACTGGGTGATATCGCGGATGACCGCGCAATAGCCGCTCGAGGAGGTGAGGCGTCCCATCGTCATGAACAGCGGCACGAAGCCGCCGCCGGCTTCGCGTCCGATGACTTCGCGGCCATCGTTAAGCACGCTTGCGACGCCGTGGCCCGAGAGGCCGCCGAGGTAATCGAGCACAGCTCTTTGGCTCTCATGCGCAAACAGCATGACGAAGGGCTTTCCGCGGGTCTCGTCCTCATCGTAGTTGAACAGCGCGCTTGCCGAGCGGTTCATCGAGCGGATGTCGCCTTCAGCGCCGATCACCACGACGCCGTCGGTCGCCGTTTCCAGGATCGAGCGCAGTTCTTCGACTTCCACCTGCAGCTTGGCGACCTTCTCCAGCATCCTTTCGAACGAACGAGGCTCTGCGGGCGGCGCAGGGCGCGCGCGAACTGCCGCGTCGCTTGCCGCCGGCATCAACGCCAGCATCAAGGCGCTGCTTTCCTCCCAGCGAATGGACTGCAGCCGCGCCGTGACCGGAACGAGACTATCATCGACCGTTACCAGCATCATCGAACCGGAGCGGCCGGCACTTCCTTCGAGCTCCGAGCGCTGCAGCAGCGCATCGATGCCACCGACCTCGCCCAGGGCTTCCAGCGACTTGTAGCCGGTCAGTCGCATGAATTCCGGGTTGGCGTGGATCAACTGGTCGCCCGCATGCACGAGGACGGCGACAGGCAGCTGGTCGATGGCAGCCGCGGACAGGCCGGCGCCCATCTTTGCGCGCGGCGGAATGAAGCTCGCCAGCATATCCATCTGGCTGACGGTTTCTTCCAACCCCTCGGTCACACCGTCGTCGGGTGCGGAGGCCGAAGTGACCGTCTCGGGTTCGTTGACAGAAGGCTGTGCCTCGTCACCCTCTTTCTGTTCAGGCGAGGCGTCTACCGAATCGTCCTCGAATGCGGAGGATTGATCAGCATGCATACTGGCCTTCGGCGTTTCCGCTGCCGCGATGTCGCGCTTCCCGGTTTCGCTTACCCGAGGCTCGTCGTCGCTGCGCGGCTCGCGAACGCCGAAGGCTTCGAGACGCTTGGCGATCTCGCGGAAATTTGCCTGCTCGGCGGAGGTGAGCTGCGGCCCGGCCCCGTGGAGCTGTACGATCTTGTCGGTCAGGCGGCGGCTCGGACTTTCGACGATCCGCAGGGCCGGCGGCTCTGCTGATGGTTGTGGTTTCGTCGGCTCGGGTGTCGCCTCAATGTCAGCTTCGGTGGTTGCGGCCTCTTCTGCAGCCGGCTCGAAAGCCGGGGCGGCCGTCTCCACCACCGTCGGCTCGCTGGTCGCCACTTCATCGGCGAGCGCCGACAACGCTGCGTCGTCAGAGGTTTCCGCCTGCTGCTCGAGCGCTGCCGCGTCGATGCCGTTCGGGCCAAGTGTCAGGCCTAGCGCCAAAGGATCTTCGGCGGCATCGGACAGGCGCACGACACCGAAGCCGCGAAAACCGTCGAATTCCCGGCTTCGGGTGTAGGTGGGCAGGGCCGCGAGGTCGACCGGGACTGCCAGACTCGTCCCTTCGATCGGCCAGTTGATTGTCTTGCCCGACCATGTGTCGCGCCGCGCCAGAGCTTCGCTGATCTTGCCATCGGGATCGAGATTGAAGAGTGCCGAAATATCGCTGAAGGGCGTGCCGACGATGTCAGCCGCATGTGGTCCGACCGCCTCGGCAAATTCGCTCGACACCTCGCTGAACCGTCCCGCCGCATCGATTTTCCAAACAAATCGGGTCGCGCGGCTATTTGGATTGAACACAAAGGTACCCGCCTTGGCGGCCCGGGCTGGCTCCGACTGCTCTATCTCAGGGGCGCCGGCGGCATCCTGATCGGCGGCGGCTCCCACATGTTCGGTTGCTGGTGCTTCCGCAGGACTGTATGCGACGGCAGCGGCCACAGCGGGTTCATCCGTCAGGCGTTCCGGCGTTGTCTCGGTTGCGTTCGGTTCCTCGGCAGCCTCGTCCGTCGGAGCCGGCAGCGGTTCGGCTTCCTGGCCCATCGCTTCAGCGCCGATCGCCTCCTCGGCGATTGCGGCAGCTTCCGTGGTCATGGCTTCGGGTTCGCCCTCGTGATTGTTCTCCTCGGGAAGCTCTTCCATGTCCTCGATGCCAGCAATGGCATCGATCGCGTCGACAAAGCTCGCGACCTGCGGTGCCTCCTTATGGTTAACGGTGGCTGTGGAAAAGTCCTCTGCGGGCGCCTGAGAGTCGATCGGGTCGAGATGCCCGATGACGGTTTCAACGGCGAATAGGAGATTGAGGGCCGGCTCGTCACTGAGTCGTCCGACGGCGGCCGGAAGGAGGCCCTTGCCGGTGGCAACGGGCCGTTTCACCAATCGGTCCGCGTGGCCGCCCGCAAGCGTCGTCATGGCCTTGGCGGTTTGCTCCGTGACGCCCAGCGCGGCAAAACCGGGCGACGCGGCGATGATTTCGCCGTCGGCGCCGATCACAGCCATATGCGTATCCGGATCGTCGAGTCCCTTGAGCATCCGTTCGGCGGATGCCTTGATCGACAGGGCGTTGGTCGCAACCGGCAGGGACAGAAGAACCGCGCGCTCCCCGGAAGAAAGGCGGATCAGTTCGACAGTTGCCTGAACGGCAACACGTTGGAAGCCCCGGGCAATGCGGATCATAAAGTTGCGGCTGTCGCCGACATTCACGAGCTGCCGGGCTGTGGCTTCCAGCTGGCGAAAGGTGATGTCAGCCGCATTTATGCCTTGGTCGAGCAGATCGTAGACCGCCGATTGCCCGAAGAGCTCGGCGCCGGCGCCGTTCGCCCAGAGCGCGCGGCCGAGATCCGCCGACAGCAGCACCATCGCTTCGCCACGCGAAAAGCGTTCCCGTACCCGGGCATGCACGGCGATGTCGATGAACGGGTACTGCACTGCGGGCATGATCGAACCTTCGGCTTCGGTCATCGTGAAAATTAATAGTCTATTAATAACGATAGCCCGGAACGGGGTCCAGAACGGCGTCCGGCTTTCGGCTGGAAAGGTTAACGCATTGTGCGCCGCACAAGTATGTTGCAATGCACAAAAATCTGCGCTATATAATGGACATCTAACCTACGAGGCCATCACGCATGCCGAGGCAAAAGGAGCGCAAACCAATGGCTAACATAAAGATGGACGACGTTTTTTCAATGTCGTCGTTTGATCCTTCCAAGTTCACTGAATCTTTCCGCGACTTCGCGGAAAAGGGCGCACAGCAGTCGCGTGAAGCCTATGCCAAGATGAAGAGCGCCGGCGAAGAAGCGAGCAAGACGCTCGAAGTCACGGTTCAGACTGCCCAGGCCGGCGCTGTTGAAATCGGCCACAAGGCGATCGACGCTCTGCGCACGAACGCGGAAAACTCGCTGACCCACATGGAAGCGCTGCTTGCAGTCAAGTCGGTCGCCGAGCTCGTCGAACTCCAGACGACTTTCCTGCGCAAGCAGGTCGAGCTGACGATCGAGCAGGCGAAGACCATGCAGGAAACCTCCAAGCAGGTTGCCGAAAAGCTTGCGAAGCCTTCCAAGGAAGCAGCTGAAAAGGTCATGGCCTCCTTCAAGGCGGCCTGATTCTTTAACAGGACACACGAAGAGGCTGGACCATTTGTCCGGCCTTTTTGTATATTGGGGCGAGATAGGGCTTGAATTAATTTCCAAGTCCTCGTATGTGACCCCCGTCGCGTCGGACGCGACTTGTGCGGTTGTAGCTCAGTTGGTTAGAGCGCAGGTTTGTGGCACCTGAGGTCGGAGGTTCGAGACCCCCCAACCGTACCATTCTTCCACAATGAAATCAGAGTACAACCGACCCTGTCCGCCCGGGAACCATGTTCCGGGAATGCTACTTGGAACTTGTCTCGAACATCTGGCGCGTTGAAGGTCTAGGCGTTCTGCAATTGGCGTGGCAATACCGCCAAAAGCTCGTCGGGTCAGCTTCCGCCGTCCGCGCCCTCCCAAAAAGAGGTGGCATTGCGAATGTTTTTCGAGATCCCCCGTTCTTCCCGCCACGTGCGTCCGGTGTCCTCAACTATCGGCTTGCGGTCCGGAGAGAATATATAGTTATCGTAGCCTGCGACGGCGCGCTCCAAGGCCGAATTCACACCTGAATAGAATTGCTTCTCGGGATCGAAGAGCGGGTCCATAAGAACGGCGCTCATCCTGGCGAAATTGCCCTCAATAACCGAGGGAGATGTCGTGAATTTCGGATAAGTTCTAGGAAGCGGAAGCTTGATGCCTAAGATGGTCGTGTAGCGCCTGCGTCTATGAAGATATCCCCGCCTCGCTATGTCCCAGTTTTGATTGGCAGTGTGGAATGATGCCTGCTTGACGTTCTCAGACTCGAAACAAGCCTCGATGCGAGAGTCGATGTCATCCAACGCCAGCCAGTCGTCTTCCAGGTGCATGACGAAGCCGCTCGTCGTCGACGACCAGAGCCTTTTCACCGCGGAACCAAAGCCCGCGTCAACGGGCGTGAAAATAACAGGTGATGGGAAGTAGCGCCTTACGACTTCGACGCAGGCCCCTAAGTCAGCCTCGTCTCCGAATATGGGATCAATATTTACGAAGACGTTTTGCACATCGTGGTGGGCAAATGCTCGATGGGAGAAGCTGTCCAGTGTCGCGCGCAGGAGTTCCGGTCGACGACCGGCAATGATCGTTACGTCGATTTTCACTTTTGCGTCACCTACAGATTGCCACCAATTGGCTGGCTTTCGCCCAAGCAACCCTGTATGCGAGCCCGACATGGATTTGGAGTCCGTAGTGAAAAAAATCGTAAGAGAAAGGGCAAACTCAAGAACGCGACTGGGCTTTTCGTGGCATCTGAAAGGAGAAAATTCAGCGCCAATGAGATCGCGCCCTTGGTGTTTTTCCGTTCGAAGCGTCAACCGCCGATTACCTCGATCTGCTTCAGATCGAAGTCTTTGGCTCTGCGAGCGTATGTGATGTCCCGGACTATTAATGTATATGCGGCTTCCGTAGGTAGCCGGTTCGGTCAGGAGGCGGAGAACTTCGGCGACAACCTAATGGCTGATTTGCTGGAGGGAATGTTTGGCCTCAAAGCTAACTACGTCAAGCATGGCTCCGCGGAACTCCTCGGCGTTGGCAGCATTCTGGACTCCTATTACAGAAGAAAGAAGGGCGCGAGTGTTCCGCTTCTTTCAAGACGTCCCTGGAGAACGCTGCATGTCTGGGGCTCGGGTTTCATGAACGAGAATTCTGCGGCCGTGTGGCCGCAACGATTGAAATTTCATGCCGTCCGCGGGCCGCTCACGGCCGCGAGAGTGAAGCAACGTTTGCCGTTGGGCGACCCGGCTCTCCTTCTCCCCAGGCTCTGGCCTATGCGGGGCATTAAGCAATTCGCTGTTGGAATTATCCCTCATTTTGCAACCCTTCCGCTTTTCAGGGACAGGTACGCGAGCAGCCTTCCTAAAGGATGGCAGATTATCGATCTCCTGCAGAAGCCGAAGGAGATTTGCGAGCTGATTTCGGCGTGTGACGTGATCGTCTCCAGCAGCTTGCACGGGCTCATTGTCGCCGATGCGTACGTTGTACCGTCAAGGTGGGTAGCGCCGGAAAACTCTATTAAAGGCGATGGCTTCAAGTTCAGAGACTATGAGGCACAGCGAGGAGTTGCGTTTTCGCCTCCGGTCGAGTTCCATGAAATATTGAGCAATGGAATCAAGGGCGAAGACCTAACTGTCTCCACGCCAAGCAACCAGTTGCTTGACCAGCTAGTTTCGTCTTTTCCTTTCAAGTGACTTCCAAGATTCTGGGCCATCCTGATCGCTCTCCAAGAATGGTCGGTCTCAAAGGCTTATCACCGGCGAACCCGGAAAGCTTAGCCAGAGCACCGCTTCGCCTGCCGCGCGAGTGGGGACAAGGCGAATGCCCCGTTCCCCCCAAGCGCATACCAATCAATACTTCGATGGAACGTAGAGTTCTGGCGGCAGCACCTTGCGCTCGTAGTCCGGATTGAAGACGCGGTTGGGCAGGGTGATCTCCTCGTGCGGCACCTCAGTGTAAGGGATCTGACGCAACAGGTGATCGATGCAGTTCAGCCGTGCCCGCTTCTTGTCGTTGCCTTCGACGATATGCCACGGGGCTTCCGGAATGTTGGTGCGCGCGAAGGTCTCTTCCTTCGCCTTGGTATAGCCTTCCCAGCGGACGCGCGATTGCAGGTCCATCGGCGAAAGCTTCCACTGCTTCAGCGGGTCGTGGATGCGCACGAGGAAGCGCATCTGCTGCTCTTCATCGGTGATCGAGAACCAGTATTTGACAAGCCGGATGCCTGAGCGAACGAGCATGCGTTCGAATTCCGGCACGTCGTTGAAGAACTCCTCGACCTGGTCCTCGCTCGCAAAGCCCATCACCCGCTCCACGCCCGAGCGATTGTACCAGGAGCGGTCGAAAAGAACGATTTCGCCCCCGGCAGGCAGATGCGGGACATAGCGCTGGAAGTACCACTGAGTCTTCTCGCGGTCGGAAGGCGCGGGCAGGGCGACGGCGCGGACAACGCGCGGATTGAGGCGTTGCGTGATGCGCTTGATCACGCCGCCCTTTCCGGCGGAGTCGCGACCCTCGAAGATCACGACGACCTTCTCCTTATTATAGACCACCCAATCCTGAAGCTTGATCAACTCCGCCTGCAGCGAAAGCAGCGCGCGAAAATAGTCGAGCCGCGGGATCGATGCTGGATGGGCGTTGCGATAGATTTTGCGGATCGCGTCTGACAGCGCCGGCTCCGAGAGTTCCAGCTCGTAGTCCTCATCGATGGTGTCGGCCAGTTCGGCTTCGAGCCAATCGGACTGGTTGATGTCGGATATGTTGTTCATAGGCGTTCACCCTCGATGCGTTCGTGGCGCGGTTTGAAACGTGGCGGCATGGCGACGATGTCTCTGAACAGTCGTCATCTTCCAGCAGATCCTTAGTCGGATTTATTCCCTTAGAATGAACCTCCTGTGACACTCGACGTGGGCTTTGCTGCGTTCGAAGAGTGGTCGCTTTTTGCGTGCGCCCGCCGAGTGAATGAGGGCCGGGCAGTAACCTAGGGGCGGTGTCACATGAACCGCGGATGCGCTTTCATCAAGAACTCGTCTCCCGGCCTTTGTCGTCTCATTTGCCCAGTTTCGGCCGCAAATGATTCGCCCGAAACATGCGTCCATGCCTAAGAATAGGTGACAAATCGCCGCGTGCGAGACGTTTTTTCAACAGGTGGCAACGTCCATGTGGCCGGCGAGGCGGTCAGGAAAATGTGCTTTGCTAACAAGGGGCAATCAGATTTTGCCCACTTGCCCGAGGCTCCGTTGCCGCGCTCTCGTTGATCACGGATTAACCGTACTGCATTGCAAATCGTGATCGGGGGTGTCATTTTCCGGTCGGGGGTTAATTCAGAGTGATTTCAGAAGGAGACGTAAATGTCCATTTCGCTCAGCAATCTGGATGCATCCAAGGCTACCGCCGTTTCGGCCGTGAATGTAGCCGCTGCTGTACGTGCCGCTCGAGAGGCCGTAGGCTATAGCCTCGACGACCTCGCAGTGACTTGTGGCCTGGTTGTTAATGAGATTGAGGAAATCGAGAGTGGTGAGGATGCTGATCCCGCCAAGCTCAAGCGGATCGCCTCTGCATTGCAGGTGCCGCTCTCATCGTTTGCTCCGATGTGATAATGACCTCAGGGCCGGGCAGGCAGTCGCCCGCCTGGCCTTGCCTCTCCCAAAAACGCCTGTAACACCGCCCTTCATCTTTTCTTAACCATCTCCTCCGAACCGCTGAACGCTCTTGCTCGCGAAGGGTAATTTTACCGCCGCTGATTGTCCGGTGCGTTAGCAACTTCATCGCAAATGTCCGCCCTCGAACGAGCCGGGTGCCTGTGCACTTCGACGGTTTTGTGTATAGAGGAGAGGGCAATGAGCCGGGCTCGACGCATTGGCGCCACGCGGATTGATTTGAACGAGCTCATCAAGCGTAGCGCGCTTGCCCTCCTTGCCATTCTTGCGGTCTTGCTCCCAGTCCTGAAAGTCAGCTTGGTCAGCGAGTCGGACGATATCGTTCTCGGGGATTTCCGGTTGCTGGGTGGGGCGGCCTATCTGCTGCTGGTGGCCTTTCTGTGCGGCCTTTCTACCGTTGTCATCGATAGCATGCGGGCACATTCGCGCTTCATCGACATGGCCGGATTGATCATCGCGGTCGCGGCCGTCTCGCGCGCTGCCTATAGTCTCAGCGCGAGCCTTATACGCAATCCGATCGCGGTTGATGCACCTCCCCAGAGACTGGATCAGTTGGCGCAAGTCTCCTTGTCCTATGGCAGCGTTCCGCTGTTGCTCATCCTGTTCGGCGCCTTGTGGCAGTCGCGAAAATCCTGGCGCAGCTAAGCGATCGATTGGGGATGGAACCGCGCTCGCTCCTTGGACGTTCTAGTCGATAGGAGAAATGCGCATGTCGAAGACGCTTCTATATGGCGCGACCAAGGTGGATGAAGGCAACGAAGCCTATTCCGCCATTGCGAGCCTCGAGCAATTCCAGTGGCGGAACCGTGTCCTTGTCATCTTTGCAGACAAGGGAAACGCGCGGGCTGCTCGCCAGGAAAACCAGTTGCTTGCCGATCGCGATGCCTTGCAGGACCGCGATATGGTCATTCTCAAGATCGTCGGCGGCAGTGTCAGGGAGCTTTTCGGCGCTGGCGAAAAGCTGGACGCTGCGGCGATTGCCCGCGATTTGGGTGATCCGACTGCCGGAGAGTTCGCAGCCTTTCTCGTCGGCAAGGATGGAACGGTAAAGCTCAAGGTGAGCGAGCCGGTCACCAGCGCCGAACTGTTTGCGATCATCGACAGCATGCCGGTGCGCGCTGCCGAAGTTGCGGCAGAGAAGCAGCAGACGAGCGAAGAATCTGAGAAGCGCGACTGACCCTGCCGCGCTGACCCGATGTTACAGGAATATGTGGCGCTCGGCGGCCACGAGTTCCTGCAGGAAATCGGAAACGGTACGCACCCGCACGAGTTCGCGTGCGCTTTCATGAAACGTCGTCCAGTACGCTCGCCGGATCGAGATATCGGGCAGGATGCGCACGAGTTCGAGATTCTGCCGGGCAATATAGTCGTGCAGGATGCCGATCCCGGCGCCGGAAAGCACGGCTTCTGTCTGCCCCGTCGCCGAAGAAATCTCGAAGGCGGCGTTCCAGTTCCGCATCACCTCGCCGGTGAAGTTCAGCGATTGGGAAAAGATCAGGTCCTCAACATAGCCGATCCGCCGGTGCTGTTTCAGCGCCTCGACGTTGGCGGGCTGGCCATTAAGTTCGGCATAGCTTCGTGATGCATAAAGGCCGAGCGTGTAGTCGGTGAGCTTGGCCGACACGAGCCGGCCTTGTTCGGGCCGCTCCAGCGTGATGGCGATATCCGCCTCACGCTGTGAAAGCGAGAATGATCGCGGCACCGGCACAAGCTGGATCTTCAGTTCCGGATGACGCTCGATCAGTCGACCCATGCGGGGCGCGAGAAAGGAAACGCCGAAACCGTCGGGCGCTCCCACCCGCACCGTCCCGGCGATTGCCGTATCGGTACGGCCAAGATTTGCCTGCACGGACAGCATTTCGGTTTCCATCCGCTCCGCAGAGGCGAGGAAAACCTCGCCCTCGGCCGTCAGCTCGCAGCCATTTGTGCGGCGGACGAAGAGGCGGCTCTTCAGCGCCTCTTCCAACGAGGTGAGCCGTCGAGAGAGGGTGGCATGGTTGAGCCCCAGACGTTTCGAGGCGGCAAGGATCTGCCCGGTGCGGGCCACGGCCAGGAAAATGCGGACATCGTCCCAGTTCATGGCTTGCCACGCATCATGATCGGGTCGACGTCGATGAGCGTCAGGGACTTCACCATTCCCGCGGTTCTGTTCTTGTATTTGAGGAAATGCGGTGTCTGCAGGTGCGCTTCGTAGGCTGCCTGGTTCGCATAGACCTCGAGGATACGGATCTTTTGCGGACTGTCCTTGAGGGAAACGGCGTTCAGCGACAGAACGCCGGGCTCCAGTGCGACAGAGGCCTCGATCTCCTCGGTCAACAGAAGGCGATAGATTTCAAGCTTGTCGGGATCGATTTCGAGCTCGGCCATTCTGACAACCAGTTTCCTGCTCATCGAAGCACTATCTCCTCTTCAGTTTGCATCGACCGTGGTAGTCTAGCGGAGTCCTGCGTGGACCTTGAGAGAAGCATCAGCTCGATCAGCTGGGCTTCAATTTACGCACAACGGTTGCTTATCTCAGCGCATTGATTTGTGCAAATTGAAGTGTGATTGTTTCGGCATCCAAAAACAGGAGGAGGCACATCCATGCGTGAGATCGGTCATTTCATCGGCGGTAAGCACGTCGCCGGCACCAGCGGCCGCACCAGCAACGTCTTCAACCCGGCAACCGGCGAAGTCCAGGCCACTGTGGCGCTGGCAAATGTCGAGGAACTGCGCGCCGCAGTCGAGAACGCCAAGGCCGCTCAGCCAAAGTGGGCGGCGACGAACCCGCAGCGCCGCGCCCGCGTCTTCTTCAAGTTCGTCGAATTGCTGAACAAGCACATGGATGAACTCGCTGTCCTCCTCTCGACCGAGCACGGCAAGACAGTCGAAGATTCCAAGGGCGACATCGTTCGTGGTCTTGAGGTCTGCGAATTCGTCTGTGGTATTCCGCATCTGCAGAAGGGCGAATTCACGGAAGGCGCCGGCCCGGCAATCGACATGTACTCCATGCGCCAGGCGGTCGGCATCGGTGCGGGCATCACCCCGTTCAACTTCCCGGCCATGATCCCGATGTGGATGTTTGCGCCGGCAATAGCCTGCGGCAACGCCTTCATCCTGAAGCCGTCCGAGCGCGACCCGTCCGTGCCGCTGCGTCTCGCCGAACTCATGATCGAAGCAGGCCTCCCGGCAGGCATCCTCAATGTCGTCAATGGCGACAAGGCTGCCGTCGACGCTATCCTGACGGATCCGGATATTGGCGCGGTCTCCTTCGTCGGCTCCACGCCGATTGCCCGCTACGTCTACGGAACGGCCGCCATGAACGGCAAGCGCGCCCAGTGCTTCGGCGGCGCGAAGAACCACATGATCATCATGCCTGATGCAGACATGGACCAGGCCGTCAACGCACTGATGGGCGCAGGTTACGGCTCTGCCGGCGAACGCTGTATGGCGATCTCGGTCGCCGTCCCGGTCGGCGAGGAAACCGCCAATCGCCTCGTCGAGAAGCTGACGCCGAAGATCGAATCGCTGCGTATCGGCCCCTACACGGACGAGAAGGCCGATATGGGTCCGCTCGTTACCAAGGAAGCCTACGCCCGCGTCAACGGACTGATCGATCGTGGCGTCGAGCAGGGTGCAAAGCTCGTCGTCGATGGCCGCGGCTTCAAGCTGCAGGGTTATGAAGACGGATATTTCGTCGGCGGTACGCTGTTCGATCATGTCACGCCGGACATGGATATCTACAAGACGGAGATCTTCGGGCCCGTTCTCTCCGTCGTCCGTGCCAAGAACTACGAGGAAGCGCTCGACCTGCCGATGAAGCACGAATACGGCAACGGTGTCGCGATCTACACCCGCGACGGCGATGCCGCCCGTGACTTCGCCTCGCGCATCAACATCGGCATGATCGGCATCAACGTCCCGATCCCGGTTCCTCTGGCCTATCATTCCTTCGGCGGCTGGAAGGCCTCGAGCTTCGGTGACCTCAACCAGCATGGTTCGGACTCGATCAAGTTCTGGACCAAGACGAAGACGATTACCGCCCGCTGGCCCTCGGGCATCAAGGACGGCGCCGAATTCGTCATGCCGACGATGAAGTAAGACGAACGAACGACGTTATTGAGTTGGGGGCTTCGGCCCCCAATTTGCGTTGAAAATGGTTCTGGCCGTCACCGAAAGTCTCGCGTGACATGATCCCGGGTTCCGGACCAAATAACGTCGCGGCAATCCGTCTCACATAAGATGATTATGATTTTCATATTTTGGAATTGTTCAAAACTAGCAAAGCCACTATATAGACCACGTGTAACTGACGATTCTGGAGATCGGCATGCGTTTGACCAAGCAGACCAACTATGCGGTTCGCATGTTGATGTATTGTGCTGCCAATGAGGGGCAGCTGAGCCGGATTCCGGAGATTGCCAAGGCATACGGTGTTTCCGAACTCTTTCTGTTCAAGATCCTGCAGCCTCTGAACAAGGCAGGGTTGGTCGAGACGGTTCGCGGTCGCAACGGTGGCGTTCGGCTCGGCAAGCCTGCGAAAGACATCAGCCTCTTCGACGTGGTTCGCGTCACGGAAGACAGTTTTGCAATGGCAGAGTGTTTCGAGGATGACGGCATGGTCGAATGCCCGCTTGTCGACAGCTGCGGTTTGAACTCCGCCTTGCGCAAGGCCCTCAACGCTTTCTTCGACGTGCTGGCGCAATATTCGATTGACGACCTCGTCAAGGCGCGGCCGCAGATCAACTTCCTGCTGGGCCTGACCGGCGAGCACGAACGCCGCAAATCCCCCGTCGTGGCACCCGCTGCCTGATCGGCGATGACGAAATTTTGATCCGGCCGCGGCAGCGTCAAATGCCGCGGCCGTTCCGTTCTAGGGGAGTTTTTTGTCGGGAGTTTCGCGTGACGCGTGTGTGAAAAGGTCGCAGCTGGCGCGAAATTATACCAAATGCGACAAGAATCACGTTTATTCAGTCCGTTTATTTCTAAGTGCGGCCCATTTTTGGCGGAAAATTACTAAAGTTGCCCATCTGGAAGAATTTTCCACTTCGGTCGTTGATTTCAGCAAACAAATGTCGTTCCATCTGCCGTCATTCCGGGTTCCCCGGGATCTCAAATAAAAGAACAAACCTGGGAAACGATATCATGAAAAAGATGTCTGTCTTGCTGGCCGCGACGGTCCTGGCTTCGGCCATGGCATCCGCAGCCTGGTCTAAAACGCTCGTTTACTGCTCTGAAGGGTCGCCGGAAGGCTTCGATCCGGGCATTTATACCGCAGGCACCACCTTCGATGCCTCCTCGCGTACGGTTTACAGCCGTCTCGTCGAGTTCCAACATGGCAAGACCGAAATTGAGCCGGGCCTGGCCGAAAGCTGGACGGTTTCCGACGACGGTACGGTCTACACCTTCAAGCTGCGTCCGGGCGTCAAGTTCCAGACGACCGAATTCTTCACGCCGAGCCGCGATCTGAACGCTGACGACGTCGTCTTCTCGTTCGAGCGCCAGCTGAAGGCTGACGGCCCCTGGGCCAAGTACGTTGCCGGCGTTTCATACGAATATGCCGCGGGCATGGGCTTCCCGGAACTCATCAAGTCCGTCGAGAAGGTCGACGACCTGACCGTCAAGTTCATCCTGAACCATCCGGAAGCACCGTTCCTCGCCGACCTGGCAATGGACTTCGCGTCCGTCCTGTCGAAGGAATATGCTGACAAGCTGCAGGCTGACGGCAAGATGGAACAGATGAACCAGATGCCGCTCGGCACCGGTCCGTACACCTTCGTTGCCTACCAGCCGGATGCTGTCATCCGCTACAAGGCCAACGAAACCTACTTCAAGGGCAAGGAAAAGATCGACGATCTCGTGTTCGCGATCACCCCGGACGCTTCCGTCCGCGCTCAGAAGCTGAAGGCCGGCGAATGCCACATCATGCCGTATCCGAACGCGGCTGACATCAAGGACCTGCAGACGGACTCGAACCTGAAGGTTCTGGAACAGCCAGGCCTGAACGTTTCCTATCTCGCGTACAACACGCTCCAGGCTCCGTTCGACAAGGCCGAAGTGCGCAAGGCGCTGAACATGGCGATCAACAAGCAGGCGATTGTGCAGGCCGTCTTCCAGGGTGCTGGCCAGGTTGCCAAGAACCCGATCCCGCCGACCATGTGGTCGTATAACGACGACATCAAGGATGACGTATACAACCCGGACGAAGCAAAGAAGATGCTCGAAAAGGCTGGCGTCAAGGATCTCAGCATGAAGATCTGGGCTATGCCGGTTTCGCGTCCGTACATGCTGAACGCACGTCGCGCCGCTGAACTGATGCAGGCTGACCTTGCCAAGGTCGGCGTCAAGGTCGACATCGTCACCCACGAATGGGCTGAATACCTCAAGCTCTCCAAGGACAAGGCCCGTGACGGCGCTGCGATCCTCGGCTGGACCGGCGATAACGGCGACCCGGACAACTTCCTTGACACCCTGCTCGGCTGCGAAGCCGTCGGCGGCAACAACCGTGCACAGTGGTGCAACAAGGAATTCGACGATCTCGTGAAGAAGGCCAAGAAGACCGCTGACGTCGCAGAGCGCACCAAGCTCTACGAACAGGCGCAGGTCGTCTTCAAGAAGGAAGCTCCGTGGGCGACGATCGATCACTCCACGGAATTCGTACCGATGAGCGCCAAGGTTTCCGGCTACGTGCAGGATCCGGTTGGTGTTCACCGTTTCGACGGCGTTGATATCGCCGAGTAATCAAAATTATGCAAAGATGCCCGGCAATCCCGGGCTTGGCCGGCGGTCAGGTTTGATACCTGACCGCCGGAACACTATGGACACTTGCCAATGTTGCGATTTCTCATCGGACGCCTCGCGATCCTGATCCCAACCTTCATCGGCGTTTCACTCATCGCCTTCTCGTTCATCCGCCTGCTGCCCGGTGACCCGGTCATGCTGATGTCGGGCGAGCGCGTGATGGCGCCGGAACGCCATGCCCAGGTCATGCATGATCTCGGCCTCGATCGACCCGTCTATGTTCAATACCTGGACTACCTCGGTAACGTGGTGCAGGGTGATCTGGGCTCGTCGATCGTTACCAAGCGCCCGGTTCTGCAGGAGTTCGGCTCGCTCTTTCCGGCGACGCTTGAGCTTTCGCTTTGTGCGATCATTTTTGCCATCGTGCTTGGCATTCCCGCCGGCGTCTTCGCCGCGGTCAAGCGAGGAACCTGGTTCGACCAGAGCGTGATGGGCGTTGCCCTCGTCGGCTACTCGATGCCGATCTTCTGGTGGGGCCTGCTGCTCATCGTTCTCTTCTCGAACACGCTGCATTGGACACCCGTGTCCGGCCGCATTTCGCTGATGTATTTCTTCAAGCCGGTCACCGGCTTCATGCTGATCGACAGCCTGCTCTCCGGCCAGGCCGGTGCATTCAAGTCGGCGTTCGTCTCGCTCATTCTGCCGACGATCGTTCTCGGCACCATTCCGCTTGCGGTTATCGCGCGACAGACGCGCTCGGCCATGCTGGAAGTGCTCGGCGAAGATTATGTTCGCACCGCGCGCTCCAAGGGTCTCGCCCCCATCCGCGTCGTTGGCCTGCACGCGCTTCGCAACGCGATGATCCCGGTCGTGACGTCGATTGGTCTGCAGGTCGGCGTGTTGCTCGGCGGCGCGATCCTGACAGAAACGATCTTCTCCTGGCCTGGTATCGGCAAGTGGATGGTCGATGCGGTCTTCAAGCGCGACTACACCGTCGTTCAAGGTGGCCTGCTGCTCATCGCCGGCATCATCATGATCGTCAATCTGATCGTCGACCTCATGTACGGTCTGATCAACCCACGTATTCGTCACTAGGAGCGGCTTATGAGTGCGATAACCACCAAGTCGACCCAGCCGTCAGCGCTCTCTGAGTTCTGGTACTATTTCTCTCGCAACAAGGGTGCCGTCATCGGCTTCGGCATCTTCCTGCTCGTGCTTTTGACAGCGATCTTCGCGCCGTTGATTGCCCCGCATGATCCGAACGTTCCTTTCGACGGCATGCAGCGCGTCCCGCCGGTTTGGTCGGACAAGGGCAATCCGATGTTCCTGCTCGGAACGGATGCCGTCGGTCGCGATATGCTGTCGCGCCTCATCTATGGCACGCGCTTCTCGCTGTTCATCGGCCTCGTCGTCGCCTCGCTGTCGGCTGTCGCCGGCGTGCTGCTCGGCCTCGTTGCAGGCTATTTCCGCGGCCGCGTCGACACCTTCATCATGCGCGTCATGGATATCATCCTGGCATTCCCTTCGCTGCTGCTGGCCCTCGTGCTGGTCGCCGTTCTGGGACCGGGCCTGCTCAATGCCATGATCGCCATCTCGATCGTCAACCAGCCGCATTTCGTGCGACTGACGCGCGCCGCCGTCATCAGCGAACGCGAAAAGGAATACGTCGTAGCGTCGCGCGTCGCGGGCGCCGGCACCTTCCGTCTGATGTTCAAGACGATCCTGCCGAACTGCCTGGCTCCGCTGATCGTTCAGGCAACGCTCGCATTCTCCGCCGCGATCCTTGATGCCGCAGCCCTCGGCTTCCTCGGCATGGGCGCCCAGCCTCCGACATCGGAGTGGGGCACGATGCTTGCCGATGCGCGCGAATTCTTCCAGAGCTCCCCGTGGCTCGTCACTTTCCCCGGTCTTTGCATCCTGATCACCGTTCTTGCCATCAATCTGATGGGCGACGGCCTGCGCGATGCGCTCGACCCCAAGCTGAAGAGGTCCTGATATGGCACTTCTTGAAATCGAAAATCTCGCCGTTGAGTTTCAGACGTCCACGGGCCCGTTTCGCGCAGTTGATGGCGTGTCGCTCAAGGTGGATGCGGGTGAAGTCCTGGCAATCGTCGGAGAATCCGGATCCGGCAAGTCGGTCTCCATGCTCGCGGCGATGGGCCTTCTGCCCTGGACGGCAAAGGTAACGGCCGACAAGATGGTCTTCGACGGCCGCAACCTGCTTGGCATGTCGGCGAGCGAGCGGCGCAAGATCATTGGCAAGGATATGTCGATGATCTTCCAGGAGCCGATCGCCAGCCTCAATCCCTGTTTTACCGTCGGCTTCCAGATCGAAGAAGTTCTGCGAATCCATCTGGGGCTGGACAAGGCTGCACGGCGCAAGCGCGCCATCGAGCTGTTCGAGGCCGTTGGTATTCCCAATCCTGCCGAGCGCCTCGGCCATTTCCCGCACCAGATGTCGGGTGGTCAGTGCCAGCGCGTCATGATCGCCATCGCAATCGCCTGCAATCCGAAGCTCTTGATTGCCGATGAGCCGACCACTGCGCTCGACGTCACCATTCAGAAGCAGATCCTCGATCTCCTGATGCGGCTGCAGACGGAGCACCGCATGGGCCTGATCATGATCACGCACAACATGGGCGTTGTCGCCGAGACAGCCGATCGCGTGATCGTGCAGTATAAGGGCCGCAAGATGGAAGAGGCCGACGTCCTGTCGCTCTTCGAGTCGCCCAAGAGCGATTACACGAGAGCGCTGCTTGCCGCCCTACCGGAAAATGCCACCGGTGATCGACTGCCGACCATCGGCGAAATTTTCAAGGGAGCGGCCCAATGACGCCAGTCCTCGAAGCAAAGAACATTGTCCGCAACTATTATCTGCCGGGCGGTCTCTTCAAGAAGGAGAGAACCGTACACGCCGTCAAGGGTGTGAGCTTCAAGGTAGAGCAGGGCAAGACGCTGGCGATCGTCGGCGAAAGCGGTTGCGGCAAGTCGACGCTCGCCCGCATCGTCACGATGATCGATCCGGCGAGCGGTGGCGATCTCTTCATCGACGGCAAGAAGGTCGATATCGCTGCAGGCGATCTGACACCGGAAATTCGCCGCAAGGTGCAGATTGTCTTCCAGAACCCCTACGGCTCGCTGAACCCGCGCAAGAAGATCGGCGACATCCTGATGGAGCCCCTGATCATCAACACCGATACGGCCGCCGCTGAGCGGCGCGAATTGGCGATGGCGATGCTCAAGAAGGTCGGCCTGCAGGAGATCCATTTCAATCGCTATCCGCACATGTTCTCCGGCGGCCAGCGCCAGCGTATCGCGATCGCCCGCGCTTTGATGCTGAAGCCGCGGCTTCTGGTTCTCGATGAGCCGGTGTCTGCCCTCGACCTTTCGGTCCAGGCTCAGGTTCTCAATCTGCTCGCGGATTTGCAGGACGAGCTGAACCTCACATATGTCTTCATCAGCCACGATCTCTCGGTCGTCCGCTATATGGCCGACGACGTCATGGTGATGTATTTCGGTGAAGCTGTGGAGTATGGCGCGCGGGATCAGGTTTTCAACGATCCGCAGCACAGCTATACGAAGACCTTGTTTGCGGCCACGCCGCGCGCGGATGTTGACACCATCAAGGCTCGCCTTGCGCGCAAGAGTGCGACACTCGCTGCTTCATAAGGTCGTCGTTCTCCCGTCCCCGGGAGTGCCGGAACGCTGAGAGAGACAAGCAATGCCAGAGACCAACGGAACCCCTTACGCCATCATCGTCATGGGGGTCAGTGGTTGCGGCAAGTCCTCGATCGGCATGACGATTTCGGACGCCCTCGGCATGCAATTTGTCGAGGGCGACCAGCTGCATCCTGCATCGAATGTCGAGAAGATGTCGAAGGGCATTCCCTTGACGGATGACGACCGGATGCCTTGGCTCGACCTCATCGGTCAGACAATGAAAGCGTCGCTTGATCGTGGGCAGGGCGTCATCGTTTCCTGCTCGGCGTTGAAGCGCATCTATCGCGACCGGCTGCGCAAGGCAGTGAATGGAAAACTCTGTTTTGTCTATCTGTCAGGCTCGAAGGAGCTGCTCACGAAGCGGATGGGTGAGCGCAAGGGTCACTTCATGCCTGCATCCTTGCTGGAAAGCCAACTCGCGACACTCGAACTGCCGACCGGCGAGCTCGGCGTCGTGACCGTCGATATCGACAATACAATCGAAGGGATGGCGGAAACGGCGCTCCGCGATCTCAAGTCTTTGGGCGTTGTTTAGCCGTCGGTCCGCAGCAGGACCTTCTTCTCGAAGAAGAAATAGGGCCGCAGGCGAACGCCGATGACATTGCCGGCAAATGCGGCCACGGCCCAGAGATAGCCATGCAGGCTGCCCGACGAGATGCCGGAGAAATAGGCGCCGATGTTACAACCGTAGGCGATGCGTGCGCCGTATCCGAGCAGCAGGCCGCCGATCACAGCAGCTAGAACCGAACGCAGCGGAATATCCCAGCTCGGTGCAAATCGACCGGCGAGCGACGAGGCGAGCATTGCACCTGCAATGATGCCGAAATCCATGACGGAGGTGATATCCGCAAAGACGCTGTCGGCCAGCGCCTTGGCATTGGCGGGCGTCTGCCAATAAGCCCAGGCGGTCGGGTCAATGCCGATGATCTGTGCGCCCTTGGCGCCCCAAAGTGCAAAAGCCGAGGTGATGCCCCAGGGGCGACCGGCGATCGACAGAGTCACGAAGTTCAGCAAGGCAAGGGCAACGGCGCCGAGGACAAGCGGCCACGGTCCGCGCAGGAAACGCGAAAAGCCGCGGCGCGGGGAGGGCGCTTCCTTTTCGAGCGAGCCGTGCCAGCGCTTCTCGACGACAACAGTCAGTGCGGCGATCGCTGCAAAGATGATCAGCGAGACCGCGATGCCGCCGATGGCGCCAAAGCTCTGTACCAGCGAGGTCGGTGGCAGTGACGGCAGGCTCACCCACCAGTCGAAATTCACGGTGCCGAGCACCGAGCCGACGATAAAGAAAAACAGGGTGATGAGCATCCGCGCATTTCCGCCGCCGGCGGTAAACAGCGTACCGGAAGCGCAGCCGCCGCCGAGCTGCATGCCGATCCCGAACATGACGGCGCCGACGAGCACGCCGATGCCTGCGGGCGACACCGAACCCTTGACCTCATGGCCGAACAGCGTGCCGCTCGCCAGGAACGGAAAGAACAGCACGACGGCGATCGCCAGCAGGATCATCTGCACGCGCAGGCCGCGTCCGCGACCATCCATGATGAAGACGCGCCATGCGGAGGTGAAGCCGAAGGCGGCGTGATAGAGGGCAATGCCGAGGGCGCCGCCGACAAGGAACAGTGCGCCCTGAGCCGGGCCGTAATAGTAGCCGAGCAGTAGTGTGCCGAGGACAAGAACGACGAGCGCGCCGAGACCCGGCGTGCCGAGCGGGGGCTGCCGTGTCTCGAGGGCGGGGGAGGAGCCAATAGACATGTTGGATTTCCTGAGAGTTTCCCTCGTCTTATAGGCAACTCGGCGTAAACGTTGGAGGAATCAGGTTCTCCTTTCCGCCGGTCTGGCGGATTGTTGTCCTTCTATGAGCCTGTTTGGTATGCGTGCGTTGCTTATGGGTTGAAGCGCTGCGGCGAATAGGCCGAAATATCGATGAACGGTGCCTCGCCGGTGATCGCTTCCGCCAGGGCGCGGCCGGTGACAGGCCCGAGCGTCAACCCGTGATGAGCGTGGCCGAATGCGAACCACAGCCCGTCGTGCCGGGGCGCCTTACCGATGATAGGCATCATGTCGGGCGTGCACGGTCGGGCGCCCATCCACGGCTCCGGATCGAGCCGCTCGCCGAGCGGAAAGACTGTGCGTGCCACCTTCTCGGCGCGATCGAGCTGCACCGGTGTCTTCGGCGCATCGAGTGCCGCGAATTCCGCACCTGTTGTCAGCCGGATGCCCCGGCTCATAGGTGCGAGGAAATAACCGCGCTCGGCATCGAGCGTCCAGTTGTTGAGGGTCGCATCGCCTGCCGCGGCATAATGCATGTGATAGCCTCGCTTGACGCCGAGCGGGAAGGCATAGCCGAGCCGACGTGTTGCAACAGCAGCCCAGGGGCCGAGCGCCAAAACCGCATCTTCCGCGTCCAGAGCACCCTCGCTGGTGACCACCCGCCAGCTCGAGCCGGAGCGACCGAGCGAATTGGCGTCGCCAGCGACACACCTTCCGCCCAGACTCTCGAAGTAGGTGCGGTAGGCCATCGTCAAACCGTGCGGATCGAGTACGGACCAAGGATCGCGCCACCGCAGGCCGCCGACGAAATCTCCCTTGATATGAGGCTCCAGCCGCGCGACGGCTGCGGCGTCCAACTGCTCGTGCATGACGCCGAACTCGGCTCTAAGGCGCTCTGCCTCGGCAAATTCCGCGTCGCGCCGGCCAGCCGTGCGGAAAATCTCCATCCAGCCGTTCTTGCGAATCAGGTGCTGTGCATTGGACGCTTCGATCAGATCATTGTGCTCTGAGATCGAGTGCTCGATCAGCGGGGCATAGGCGCGGGAGATCATCTCATGGCGTTTCGCGCCGGAATTCCACCAGTAGCGCGCAAGGAAGGCGAGCTGTCCGGGCAGCGCCTTGAGGTGGTAGTGAGCGTCGATCCGGTTGTTGAAAGCGTAGCGGATCAGAAGCCCGAGTTGCTGCGGAAAACCGTACGGCACGACGCCTTCGCGTTGAATGAGCCCGGCATTCCCGAACGAGGTCTCCTTGCCTGGGGCCTTGCGGTCGATCAGCGTCACCTGCCGACCCCTGCGCTGCAGATGAACGGCCGTCGACACGCCGACGATACCGGCGCCCAGTACAATTGCATTCTTTGTCATTGCCGTGCATTCCAACTATTCCAAGCAATGAAAATGCAACTACGGCAGGCTGCACGCAAACGAAAAATGTCGTTTTATTTCAAAAACATTGTCGTTCTGAGTGCCTCGTTTTCGGCTTTGATGCGGACGTAAAGTACGGCCGCGTTCAGCACTGAAAATGTCGCCGCGTAGAGGGGCATCCCGAAGGCAAGCGGAAGGACGGCGATTTCGCCAGCCACGATGACATAGTTCGGATGAGCCATGAATCGGTAGGGTCCGCTGCTGACGAGCGGAGCGCCCGGGAGAACGATGATGCGTGTTGTCCACCGCCCCTTGAGCGTGCCGATGACCCAGAGCCGGCCAGCCTGCAAAACCATGAAGACGGCAAACCAGATTGCGTCGACCGGACGACCGATCGCCAGCAGCCACAATCCGGCTATCCAACAGCCGTGCAGCGCTACCATGAAAGGATAGTGCTGCGGCGCGACCTCTTTCGCGCCGCTGTTTAGAAGCACCCGCGTATTGTGGCGGGCAAGGGCGAGTTCCGCGAGGCGCTGTGCGGTCACGAAGGCGAGCAGTGCAAGGGAGGGCCACATCATGCCGCTCTCTTCAAGGTCACGCAGCTGGCGGAGAAACCCGGTCCTAGGGCGACCATCGCGCTGCGTTCCGGCAATCCCTCCTTCAAGGCGCGCTCCAGCACGAAGAGGATCGTCGGCGAGGACATGTTTCCGTATTCCGCAAGCACCGCGCGCTCGTGATCCAGGGTTCCCGATTCTAGCGACAGCGCGCTCTCCAGGGCCATAAGCACCCTCGCGCCGCCGGGATGGCAGATGAAGCGACCTATATCGCGACGAGAGAGACCGTTTCTCGCCAATATCCCGTCGACGGCCGGGCCGAGTTCCGTCTCGGCAAAGGGCGGTAGCGATTGAGCGAGAACCACGCCGAAGCCGGTGTCGTCGATCTTCCAGCCCATGATACCGAGCGTATCGGGGAAAAGATGCTCCCCCGTCGACTCGACTTCGGCCTTACCCTCTCGCCCCGCCCGGAGAATGCAGGCGGCCGCGCCATCGCCGAAAAGTGCCGTGGCGATGATGTTTGCGCGCGTCAGCTCGTCCAGCCGGAAAGCCAGAGTGCAAAGTTCTATTGCCACGAAAAGCACCGTTGCGCCCGGCCGATCGCGGGCAAATCGCGAGGCGATGGCGAACCCGGAAACACCTGCTGCGCAGCCGAGTCCGAAAACGGGAACGCGTTCGATGTCCGAGCGGAAGCCCATTTTCTCTGCGAGCTGTGCATCGAGGCTCGGTGTAGCAATGCCCGTGGACGAGATGGTGACGATGCAGTCGACGTCGCATCCCTTTAGACCGGCCTGCTTGAGTGCATGGGTGGCCGTCTCGAAAAACAGGCTGCGCGCGACTTCGCCATAAGCCTCCATTCTGTCTTGCCAACCGTGCGGCTCGATGAACCATTCCAGCGGACGGGCGGCATAACGTCTCTTGATGCCGGCATTCTCGAAGACGCTTGCCAAATGCGAAAAATCCTTGAAGCGGGACGAAAACAGGCGCGCAGAGGTTTCCGCCGCCTCCTTTTGCGTGATGACGTGCTCCGGCGTCGCGACGGCAAGACTCAACAGTTTTACGGTATCACTCACGGGATGCTCCTTTTGCCCGGCGCGTGAGCGGCTAACACGTCAGGCCCGCATTTATTCGCCCGCACCGAGATCGCAAGGTGCAAAAAAGAAGAACACGCAATCGAATAAAGTGCCAGTCAACGGTGTTCATTCGCCGCCAACGTCATTTTCGTAGGAGATATCCCATGACGATCGCGACTGTTCGTATTGCTTCCATCCTGGTCGGCGGCTGCATTGCCGCGTTTGCACTCTCCACGCCCGCATTTTCGATTGGCGGCGGCAGCAGCAGCGGCGGCAGCAGTAGCGGATCCAGCGGGTCCAGCGGCTCCGGAGGGAGGAGCAGCGAAAGCACCATGCCGACCTGCAAGAAGGGCCAGATGTACGACAAGAGGACGAAGAGGTGCGTCAAACAGAGCAGCGCCAACGTGACGGAAGAAAACCGCACGGACTACGCCTATTCGCTGGCAAAAGCCGGACGCTATGAAGAAGCGCTCGCCATACTCGATACGCTGAAGGATCCGAATACCGCCGAGGCTCTGAACTATCGCGGCTACGCCACCCGCAAGCTCGGCCGCACGGATGAAGGCATTTCCTACTACCTGAAGTCCGTTGAGCTTGATCCCAAATACGCGCAGGTTCGTGAATATCTCGGCGAAGCCTACGTCATCAAGGGTCGGCTCGATCTTGCCAAGGAGCAGCTGGAAACAATCAAAACGATCTGCGGCACCGATTGCGAGGCGTATCGCGATCTGAACGAAGCGATCCTCAAGCCTTGACCATTGAAGAACAGCGGGAATGCGCAACCACGGTTGAATAGGAACCTTCCAATGCCGGTCGCGTACACCACATTTCCTGCCTATAGTCGCGCAGTACCAGAGCCGTCGGTGCAACCGGCGGCTTTGGAAGGAAAAATCGTGGCGGAGGCTCTCATCGCAAGCGAAGCCGATATCAAAAGTGGCCTGGCGGACAATCTGCTGCGGCTGTGGCGCTATGGCCTTGTGCTCTCGCATCGCCGCGACGTTGCCGACGATCTCGTGCAACAGACCTGTGTTCGCGCTCTGGAGCGCGTCGAGCAGTTCGAGACGGGAACGCGGCTGGACCGCTGGCTGTTCTCCATCCTTCATTCCATTTGGTTGAACGAGATCCGGTCGCAACGCGTGCGCCTCGGTCAGGGCTTCGTCGATGCAGACGAGGCCCTTGTTGTCGATGGCGCCCGCGACGCGGAAACCCATCTCATGGCAAACCAGGTTCTGCGGCTGGTCAATGCGCTGCCGGATGCGCAGCGTGCAGCGGTCTTTCTCGCCTATGTGGAAGGCCTTTCCTACAAGGAGGTCGCAAGCGTACTGGATATCCCGATCGGCACCGTGATGAGCCGCCTTGCCGCCGCGCGCGCCAAGATAGCCGCCAGTGTCTCGGGAGAGGGGGTTACATGAACGACAAGAACCAAATCCTCTCCGATGAGGAGTTGACGGCCTATATCGACGGGGAGCTGTCGGATACGGAGGTCTCGCGCATCAAGGCGCTTCTCGACTCGAACGCGCGTGCGGCCGCGAGGCTGGAGTTGTTGTCGCGGAGCAGTCTCCCCTTCAAGCAAGCCTTCGAGCCGCTGCTTGCCGAAGCTCCGAAGGCAAGGCTCGACACCTTGCTCGGTACGCCGGCCGACGCGAAGCCGGCTCCCGAACGCTTCGGTCGCCGCGGTTTCCTTGGTGCGCTTGCAGCCTGCCTCGTCGCCGGAATTGTGGCTGACCGGGCCTTCATCAGCATCCGCAATCGCGTTGATGCTCCGGATGAAAGCAGCGAATGGCGCGCCGTCGTTGCCGAATACCTCGCCCTCTACACTGTCGATACCCTGGCCGGCCCGTCGCCGTCAGGCGAAGCGCAGGCAGCCCAGCTCGCCAGGCTCGTCGACAAACTTGGCATCTCCCTGTCACCCGAAGCGGTGTCGCTGCCCGGCGTCGAGTTCAAGCGCGCCCAATTGCTGCAATACGACGAAAAGCCGCTCGCACAGATTGCCTATCTGGACCCGGAGACGGGGCCGCTGGCACTCTGCATCGTTCGCTCGGACGTCGGAAAGCAGGATCCCGACGTCGAAGGCCGACGCGGCATGAATGTCGTCTACTGGTCGAACGAAACGCACGCCTTCATGCTGATCGGACGCATTCCGATCGACCGGATGCAGGAACTGGCGGAGGATGTCCGCAAAAGGACTGCATGAGGTCTGAGGCGGAGTGGCGGCGAGAGCGGCTATGAAAAAAAGGACTGCCCAATCCCGCGATTTTTTGAGATAGTTGCGTGGGGAGGATGACCTCTACGGCTCGCGTGGCCGGTTCGAATTGGTATCCCTTGAACGTCCTTGGACCCGCCCCATCCGCAGCGTGAGTCGGCTGTCGGCAAGCATTTAGCGAGCATTTTTCACTGTTCAGCACACGCTAGCCAGGAGCAATTCACATGGAAACGTGGAAACCTGATCCGAGCTTTTATCCGTCGCCACGCATGGCCATGAAGGCGGCGCCCGAGACGTTTGCCTATGTCGTCGCCTTCGATCCAACGCGAGCGGTTCCCGATGAACTTGCTGTCGTCGATGTCGATCCGACATCGGCCAGTTACGGGCAGATCATAAACAAGCTCGCGATGCCTAATGTCGGTGACGAACTGCATCATTTCGGCTGGAATGCCTGTTCGTCCTGTCTGTGCCCAAACGCGCCGCACCCGCACGCTGAACGCCGCTATCTGGTCGTGCCGGGACTGAAATCTTCCCGAATCCATATCATCGACACCAAGCCGGACGGCAAAAATCCTCAGATCGTCAAGGTGATTGAGCCCGCGGACGTGGCCGAACGAGCCGGCTATTCCCGGCCGCACACCATCCATTGCGGCCCCGAGGGCATCTATGTGGCCGCGTTGGGCAATGCCGAAGGCAAGGCCCCAGGCGGGATTTTTCTGATTGATCACAGGACTTTCGAGGTCCGCGGACAGTGGGAGATAGATCGGGGAGAGCAACAGCTCTCCTATGACGTATGGTGGCACCTTGGCCACGACACGCTCGTTACCAGCGAGTGGGGCACGCCCGATACCTTCGAAAACGGGCTCGTCCCCGACATCCTGCTCGGCGCGAAATACGGACGCCGTCTACATTTCTGGGATCTGCACACGCGCAAGCACCTGCAGACGATCGATTTCGGCGACAAGTACCAGCTCGTATTCGAGCTCAGGCCCGCGCACGACCCGACGAAAGCCTATGGCTTTGTCAACTGCGTGCTCAGCCTAGAGGATCTCTCCTCCTCGATTTGGGTCTGGCACCGTGACGGTGAAAAATGGGGGGTGACAAAGGTGATCGACATTCCGGCGGAGCCCGCCGATGCCGACCAACTGCCGCCAATGCTCAAGGGTTTCAAGGCCGTGCCGCCGCTTGTCACCGACATCGATCTCTCGATGGATGACAGATTTCTCTACGTGTCCTGCTGGGGAACCGGCGATCTCCTTCAGTACGATGTATCAGATCCGTTCAAACCGAAGCTGACCGGCAAGGTCCGCATTGGCGGTATCGTTTCGCGTGCGTCGCACCCAGGGGCCGAGAATGGCGCGCTGAACGGGGGCCCGCAGATGGTCGAGATCAGCCGCGATGGTCGTCGCATCTACTTCACCAACTCGCTTTACGGGGCGATCGATGAGCAGTTCTATCCCGATGGCATAACGGGCTGGATGGTGAAGCTCGATGCGAAGCCGGAAGGTGGCATTGCCTTCGACGAGAAATTCTTCGTCGAATGGCCCAAGTCACACCGTCCGCATCAGGTCCGCCTGCAAGGTGGAGACTGCTCGTCGGATTCCTATTGTTATCCCTAGGGAAACGACATCAGGCAAACGAGGCGCCGATGAACGAGCTCTGGCCCTGGATGCTGCTGGCGGGACTGGGCGCCTTTCACGGTCTCAATCCCGCGATGGGGTGGCTGTTTGCCGTTGCGCTCGGCGTTCACCGGCAGAGTTTCACGGCGGTGGTTCAGGCCGTACCCGCCATTGCCCTCGGGCATGCTGTCTCCATCGCGTTGGTGGCCGGAGCTGTAGTCGCCGCCGGCCTTTTCGTGAACCAGGATGCTGTGCGCATGGCCACCGGCGTGACGCTCGTTGCCTGGGCGATCTGCCATCAAGTCTTCGGGCACAGTCGCCGCGTTCGCGTCGGCTTGCGGACGGGACTCGCCGGCCTTGTGCTCTGGTCGTTCCTGATGGCCACGGCCCATGGCGCCGGCCTCATGATCCTGCCCGCCCTGATGCCCCTCTGTCTGACCCAGCCGCCATTGCCGAATGTTGGCGGCGCCGGTTCCGCCGCCATGGCGATTGCCGCAGTCGGCGTCCACACGCTCGCAATGTTGGCGGTCACAAGCCTCATTGCGCTGACGGTTTATCGCTGGGTCGGGCTCGAAATATTGCGCAGTGCCTGGATCAACGTCGACTTGCTGTGGACGGGGGTTCTGTTCGCCACCGGTGTCGGGCTGCTGATCATCAGGTGAAGGCGAGTAGACCTGGCACACGCGCACCAGTAAGGACCAAACGCGCAGCCGTCCAGCTTGTATCAAGCAGAGGCAGCAGCCAAGACCTCGACCCGGCAGCCGCCTGAGGACCGGATCACCGAAATTGGTGCACTCGAACGACTTAGCGCGTGGCCGCGAGCTGAACGGCGGACTTGGCGTCTTCCGTTTTCATCCGACCTTCAACGACCGCTCGGCAGGCCTTCCAGGCTCGTTGCCACTTGGCCGCACTCTGGTTCGGTTCATGGACGAGCCAGGTCAATGCCTCCTCCGGGGAGCCGACGACAATACGAATGCGGTTGTCTCCCAGCACGAGAGGTGTTTCCCATCGGTGTACCAGCATGGCCACACTCCAATCATGTGAGGGTCCGTTATCGGCGCCATCGAGTACTCGTTCTGCCTTCAGATAGATGGGTATTCGCAGCAGGCAATCAAAGGGAAGAAATGGATGGCAGGTCGCCAAGTGCCTCAAACAGGAACGGTGATCGGTGTTTCTTGGGCGACGATAAGGCGACCGATACAGATGCCGATCGCCCTTCCGAACCTCAATTCTTCTTTGGGGCGCTTTGGCTGGCCTTCGGCTGAGAACTTAAAATGGGCGGGCCGCTTTTGTCGGCGGCCGCCTTTTCCTTCTTTGGCTTCCAAGAAGACGGAGCGGCTGAAGCTCCTCCGTCTGGAACGTGAGGCTTGCGCGCCCGCACCGACGGCGAAACCAAAGCGCGGGCGGCACGCTTCTTGGTCTAAACAACAACGTGATGGAGATCAGTGATCTCGGGATCTTCATGGCGAAGACACGACCATCCTCACAGTAAGGAGTTAGGCCATCCGGAACACTGCCTCTGCGTCAAGAGCCGCTGCGAGAAATGCGGACTGCGCGTCTCCCTGAGTGACTGTTTCCGTCATCGTACCAGCGTAGGCCTGCATTGCCGAGAAGAAGGCGCGGCCGTTCGTCACCAGGCCAATTCGCAAAAAGCATATCAAGGTCTTCTTCCGGAGATGCAACAGGATGCAGCACGCGGTTGCGTTCACAACGACTAAGACTAGCCAGCTCGGTACCGACACAGGGTCTCCGATTCCACATTCGAGAATAGTGGATCACACAGTTAGCCAGCGTAAGACATGAGGGAGAAACATTCCTCACCCGTGCGATCCACTCCCTCAATCCCCGCCTTGACGCGTTGTTCCATGCTATCGGCCTGCTACATCGGGAAGGCGGAGAGTCCTACAGCTCCAGGAAATTTCTACCGAGGAGGCCGTCCCTGAATGGAGGCGCGTGTCCGCTCGAAGCTTGGTGGAGATATTGCCGAAATCACCCGGCCAAAATGCCTTTCCAGTTCCCTGGATAGGTCGTCGGGGGAGGTCATCCCATGTTGGAAACGTTCGAAAAGTAGCTTGGCTGCGATGTTGTATCGCTCAGGATGAGCAACACTATTGGCAGCACTGTATCCAGCCGCATCCAAGATGCGTTGCAGCATAGTAAGGTCCCTGGAATGTAAGACATAACCGAATTCGGAAGACACTTCGGTCCTCCTTCAATTTGGGGCGAGGGCTCTGAGCCCTTGATGCAGCAGCGCCCGTGACATTGGCTGCTGAAGAAGCGAGCATGCCTGAGCGTGGCTCCGGATGCAACGCAATTCGTGCAATTTTTGTTTTTATCAGACTTCGAGAATAAAACCAAAAATTGCGCTTGCGTTTCATGCAGCGAGTGCCTATATGCCTTTCATCGGCATTGCTGATGAGCGCTGGAATATGTCTGCCGCTCGCAATTTGCCGCAATCGCTTTCTACTTTTGACCACGGATGTACTGGCACTGGTATGAGTAGCGATGTGAGGAAGGTCGGTGCGGTTTCGCCCCGGCCTTTTTTGTTGGCTGCTCCGCTGGTCGACGTCTTGAGGCTCACTGCGAAAGACGAACCCTGCGCGCAGGTCCTACGACAGGTCATGACCGACCTTGGCGGAGTAGGAAAGCTTGCTGAGCGCGTCGTCAAGGAACGGTGCAACTGCGGCGGCACCGATCGCCGGGGCAACAGCGATATCGAGAATTCGGCGCCGGCCAAGCGTGGTCGGGCTTTCATACGTAATGATCGCTGATGGCGGATAGAAGGAAAGGCAGAGATGGGTCGAAACGAACGGGCGCCGACCGGCTGCATACCGGTGCATCAGCATTCGGATGCCATCCTGGAAGCCGCGAGTGTTCGCCTCATGGAGCAGCTCTAGATAGTTCGATCTGATCGCAAAGATATGAGATGCAGATACCCCGTTGTCGAGCCGCGAGCAGCTTGTCAGCTCAGCCATTCTCCAGATGGAGCTCCAGCACTTCGATGTCGGCGGGACGGCCGTTGCGTCTTGCGGCGATCGAGACGTCTTCAAGATGCAAGCGCATCACGTCGCGTTCATGTTCGCAAAGCTTTTGGAGCTGCGCCTTGGACATCGGTTCCTTCGAGTTCATCTTCAGCTCGGCCATGAGCGTGTTGAGCTTCCGACCGACTGCTTGAGCCTTTTTATGGTCCGAACAATGAAGGCTCAATGAAAGCCGGCTGCCCGGCTGGCATCGCGTGAAAGAACTGGGAACACGCGCCCGCCGGTAAAAGATGTTGCCGCGGCGAATAAGGTTCTGGACGTCGTGGCGGACCGCCATGGGATAGTTGCCCTTGCCTGCCACTGCGACGCCCCCGCGCTCATTAGGCGGGCATCACCTGTGTGCTACAGCTCTGGGCATCAGGTCGCGCATGATGCCAAAACGATATCCGGCAGGACCGGAAAATCAAGGAATTAAGGGCATTTAGGGAGAATTGGCTGGGGAACCTGGATTCGAACCAAGATCGACGGAGTCAGAGTCCGCTGTTCTACCATTGAACTATTCCCCAGCAGGTGCGGCGCTCGAAGCGGCTCCGCTGGTGTGCGGCGCTTATAAACAAAAGCTGGCGGATTGCAAATACCTGTTTCGAAAAAAATGAACAGGGGTTTTACGCTGGCTTTTGAGCTCGAAGAGAGGACCTATTTCGCTAACGCCAAAAAGAATTTGGTGATTTCGCCATGCGCTGGTATCTTCGCGCCAACGCAAAATCGAATGAGCGCCTGCTGCATACCTTTTGGACTTGCGCGGCGCGATGGAAAAAGAACGTGGAAGACCCCGAACGCGGCCAAAGGCCGCAAGGTAACGGGGCGCCGGCGGCAGGGCGCAGGGATGGCAAGAAATCCAGGCGCCGCAAGGGCAAGCGTGGTGGGCAATCCCGCAATGCGAACCAGTCCGCTCAGCATGTCCTGTCCGGCGATGCCGGAGAGGCGGCGCGCCCAATTGAAGCCGACAATGTCGCGCGCAAGCGCAAGCGTCGCCGTCGTGGCGCAGGCGCTCCAGGCGAAGCGGTTCAACAGCATCAGGCAAGCAACGAAAACGCCCTAAGCGCGACGCACGCTGTTCGCGGTGACGGCGAATCGGTGCCGAGTCGCCGCAATCGCCGCAAGCATCGCGGCAAGCGCGGCCTCCAGGGACGCCCACTGGTCCATGAAAAGCCGACCGGACGTCCGGCCCAGCCGCAGCAGCCAGCGCCCGCCGGGCGGGCCGGGGCAGCCGAATTGCGAACCGGCCAGAACGATAATCGTGGGGCACGCCCGTCCGAAGGAGGGCAGCGCAGCCACGAATATCCGTGGCCGGATGAGCTTTACGCCGCTCTCGATCTCGGCACCAACAATTGCCGTCTTCTGATCGCGCAACCGACGCGGCCGGGTCAGTTTCGCGTTGTCGACGCCTTCTCCCGGATCGTACGCTTGGGCGAGGGACTGGCGGCAAGCGGCCGCCTCTCCGACGATGCGATGGATCGCGCCGTCGATGCGCTCCGCGTCTGCGCCTCCAAGCTGAAGAGCCGCGAAATCCGCCGTATGCGGCTGATCGCGACCGAGGCCTGCCGGCAGGCGAGCAACGGGGCCGTGTTCCTCGAACGCGTCATTGCCGAGACCGGCCTCGAACTCGAGATTATCGATCGGGAGACCGAAGCGCGGCTTGCCGTCTCGGGCTGCTCGTCGCTCGTCGGACGCGAGACCCGCTCCGTTGTCCTCTTCGATATCGGCGGCGGCTCCTCCGAAATCGCGGTCATTCGTATCGGCGACAACCGCTTCAATCGCCTCGCAAACCACATCACCCACTGGACCTCGCTTCCCGTCGGCGTCGTCACGCTATCGGAGCGTCATGGCGGGCGCGATGTCACCCCGGATGTTTTCGAGGGCATGGTGGTGGAAGTGGCGGGCATGCTCGACAACTTCGATTGCCCTGCGATCGACATCGGTCACGCGGATGATTTCCATCTCATCGGCACCTCGGGAACGGTGACGACGCTCGCAGGCGTCCACCTCGACCTGCCGCGCTACGACCGCCGCAAGGTCGACGGCATCTGGCTTTCGGACGACGAGGTCTCGGCGATGCAGGCAAAGCTGCTGTCGTGGGATTTCGCAAGCCGGGCCGCCAATCCCTGTATCGGACCGGATCGCGCCGATCTGGTGCTCGCCGGCTGCGCGATTCTGGAGGCGATCCGCCGCCGCTGGCCGAGCCCGCGCATGCGGGTTGCCGATCGCGGCTTGAGGGAAGGCCTGCTCACGGACATGATGGCGGACGACGGCGTCTGGCGGCGCCACCGCAACCGCCGCGGCCAGCGCGGCAAATAGGGGACAAGCATGGCGAAGCCAACGATTGCGGGTAGCCGCACCGGCCGCAAACTCGGCCAGCGCGTCAAGAACAAGAAGATGAAGGCGTCGTCGCGGCAATGGCTGCAGCGCCACATCAACGATCCCTATGTGCAGCGCGCCCAGCTCGAGGGCTATCGCGCTCGTGCCGCCTTCAAGCTGCTCGAGATCGACGAGAAGCACGGCATCCTGAAGGGCGCCCGCCGCATCATCGATCTGGGTGCCGCACCGGGAAGCTGGTCGCAGATCGCTGCCAAGGTCACGGGCTCGACGGATGAGGATATCCGTGTGGCGGCGATCGACTTCCTGGAGATGGATCAGCTGCCGGGCGTGAAGATCCTGCAGCTGGACTTCCTCGATCCGTCAGCGCCGGCACAGTTGATCGAGGCCGTCGGCGGCACGCCTGATCTGGTGATCTCGGACATGGCAGCCCCCACGACCGGCCACCACCGTACCGACCATTTGCGCACCATGCATCTCTGCGAAGTGGCGGCACACTTTGCCATCGAAGTGCTGGGGGAGGGTGGCCACTTCCTGGCAAAGACCTTCCAGGGAGGCACCGAACGCGATCTTCTCAACATGCTCAAGCGGCATTTCAAGCAGGTTGTCCACGTCAAGCCGCCGTCGTCGCGGGCCGAATCCGTGGAGATGTTCCTGCTGGCGAAAGGCTTCAAGGGCCGCCAGATGGAGCCCGATGTCACCGAAGCTTGATCTTTGGGCTGGTCTCGGGTGATGATCCGGTCTCCCAAGACTTGGAATGCCCGGGTACCATGCTCCTATACGTCACCCTCGGAACCAACGACATTGATGAAGCGCGGCGGTTTTACGATATCGTTCTGCCGCTGCTCGGCTATCGCCGCCAGCGCTACTCCGAAGAGGAAATCGGCTACGCCGCAGATGGCGACACCCGATGCCGGCTCTGGATCGTAACCCCGTTCAACCGCAGGCGGGCATCAACTGGCAACGGCTCGATGGTCGCGCTTCATGCCGAGCGCCATGCGGACGTCGATGCGTTTCATGCCGCAGCCCTTGCCGCGGGCGGCGTAGACGAAGGCGCCCCCGGATTGCGGCCGTTCCATGCCAATTTCTATGCCGCCTATGTGCGCGATCCGGATGGCAACAAGCTGAGCGCCGTCTGCGAGACTCCGGAATAGGCCTTACTTCACGGCCTGTTGTTCCGCCTCGATCGTCGCCGGGGTGATGCGCTTCGCACGGTGGCCGGAAACAAGCGCGCCGGCGCTCCTGTCCATCCGGATGAACGGGATGGTCGCCACGACAGTCAGGATCGCGATCACGTAGAAGGCGACGTGGAAGTCGGCCACCTGCAGCGCCTCGCCGCGGAAATGGATCGATGTTTCAAGGATTGCTGCGGCAACCGCGACGCCAAGCGCCAGGCTGATCTGCTGCATCACCGAGCTCATCGACGTTGCCTGGCTCGCCTGTGCATCGTCGATGTCGGCAAAGGCCAGCGCATTGACGCCGGTAAAGAAGAACGAGCGCGAGAAGCCGCCGACCAAAAGAATGGCGATGATGACGAGATGTGGCGTCTGTGGCGTGAAGAAGCCGGTCGCGACCGTAACCACGGTCGTCACCCCTGCTGCCGAAAGCAGTGTGGTGCGGAAGCCGGCAGCCGCGAAAACGCGACGCGCCATGAACTTGGTCGTGATCGCCCCGATCGCGCCGGCAAAAGTGATGAGACCCGATTGGAACGGCGTCAGGCCGAAGCCGAGCTGCAGCATCAGCGGCGTCAGGAAGGGCATGGCGCCGATACAGATGCGAAACAGCGTCCCGCCGGTT
The DNA here is from genome assembly GCF_014851595.1 of Rhizobium sp. RHZ01. NCBI lineage: Bacteria > Pseudomonadati > Pseudomonadota > Alphaproteobacteria > Hyphomicrobiales > Rhizobiaceae > Rhizobium > Rhizobium sp. RHZ01. Next base: position 81,824 of record NZ_JACUZZ010000007.1, on the reverse strand, counting down.
GTCGATGCGCGGAACGTCGGATTGCGGAAGAGGTTCAGATTGAGGATCGGCGCTGGATGCCGTTTGGCATGGCGCACATAGAGAAAACCGCAGACGAGGCCGATTGCCGTCGCCATGATGCCGATAACGGGCGGCAAGGCCGGGAGGCTGACGACGGAAAGGCCGAAGACGACGCCGGCGGCCGAAAACGATGTCAGCAAAAAGCCGGTGAAATCCAGCTTCGGCGGCGCCGTCGCCTCAACCTCCGGCAGGAAAATCGTTGCCAGCCAGACGCCGACAATGCCGACCGGCACGTTGATCAGGAAGATCCAGTGCCAGGTGAAATAGGTGGTGATGAAGCCGCCTAACGGCGGTCCGGCCAACGGTCCGACGAGCGCCGGGATGGTCAGCAAGGCCATCGCCGAGACAAGCTCGCTTCGCTTCGTCGTTCGCAGAAGCACAAGGCGGCCAACCGGCGTCATCATCGCCCCGCCCATGCCCTGCAGGAAGCGCGCAATGACGAACTCGATCAGGCCGGACGAGATTGCGCAGAAGATCGACCCGACGACGAAGACGCAGATGGCCAGGCGGAAAATGCGCTTGGCGCCAAACCGGTCCGCCATCCAGCCGCTGATCGGAATGAAGACCGCAAGCGACACCATGTAGGAGGTCAGTGCCAGCTTCAGCGTGATCGGCCCGACGTGGAGATCGTTGGCGATGGCGGGCAGGGCGGTCGATATGACGGTGGAGTCCATCTGCTCCATGAAGAGAGCAACGGCGAGGATCAGCGGAACGATGCGGTTCATACGCGAAATGCCTTGAAGGTCTTGCGAAGGCGGTGGAGGCCCGTGCTCTGTAGTCCTCGCGACAGGCTCTGCCAACCCTTCATTCCGCTTCCGAAGCACGTTTGCATCACGTCTGCGTGAGACCGCTTGCTCAGCAAATTCAACGGCCAAGATTGACATATGCTTGTTTTGGTCGGGTGCAACAAACGCGGCGGCTGTTGGTCATTTGGGGGTATGCGGCAGTGATGCTGCACGCTATTGGGAGGCGGGATATGGCACTACCGGGGATGAAACGGCGCACTTTGCTTGCTGCGGGCATCAGCCTGCTGGCGACGCCGATGATTTTGAAAGAGACGGCCGCTATGGCCGTAAGTGGAGACAAGACCAAGATGGATGCGACGCCGCAGCCCCAGTTCAATCAGTTTAAACTCGGCTCCTACAAATTTACCGTCTTCAAGGACGGCGCCACGATTGCCGAAAAGCCCTATGAAACCTTCGGAACCAACCAGAAGCCGGAAACGGTTCAGGAGCTGCTTGCGAGGAATTTCCTGCCGACCGACAAGTTCGTCAATACTTACGCACCGACGCTGATCGACACAGGATCGGATGTCATCCTTGTCGATACGGGTTTTGGCGAAGGCGGTCGCGCCCGCGGCAGCGGGCTGCTTCGCGATGGGCTCAAGGCTGCCGGCTATTCGCCCGACGACATCACGCTGGTCGCGCTGACCCATCTGCATGGCGATCATATCGGCGGCCTGATGGAAGGGGGCGCACCGGCCTTCAAGAACGCGCGTTACGTCATCGGCCAGATCGAATACGATTTCTGGACGGACAAAGCGCGTGAAGGCACAGCCGCCGAAGGCGGTCACAAGACAGTTCTCGCCAACGTCGTGCCGCTTGCCGAGAAAGCGACGTTCATCGGCGATGGCGGCACCGTTGCAAGCGGCATCACCGCAATGCTGGCGCCGGGCCACACGCAGGGCCACATGGTTTTCCACATCGAATCCGAGGGTAAGCGCCTCGTGGCAACGGGCGACACCGCCAATCACTATATTCTGTCGCTGCAGAAGCCGGATTGGGAGGTTCGTTTCGATATGGACAAGGCGCAGGCAGCAGCAACGCGCCGCAAGGTCTTCGGCATGATCGCGGCCGACAAGATTGCCTTCCTAGGCTACCACATGCCGTTCCCCGCCGTCGGCTTTGTCGAGGCACACGACGACGGATATCGCTTCGTTCCGAAGACCTATCAGTTCGACCTGTGAGACCGCTGCATGGCAGCCATACCAAGCCCGGCGAACACGTCGGGCTTTTTGCTATTCACTTCCTGTCATAGACGTGTTACCAGCCCTCGCCAACTTCCAAAGCAACCCTTGCACACTGCCGGTGCGGACGATTCGTTCCGGGAGGCGTTGCATTTTTCTTAATTGAAGGAAATTGGCCATGGCTCGCATCATAGAAACGCCAACCGGTTTGGATGCACTCACCTTCGATGACGTGCTCCTGCAGCCCGGTCATTCCGAGGTCCTGCCCGGTCAGACGAGCGTTGCAACGCGCATCGCCACTGACTTCGAGCTGAATATCCCGATCATCTCTTCGGCCATGGACACCGTCACGGAAAGCCGCCTTGCCATCGCCATGGCTCAGGCCGGTGGCCTTGGCGTGATCCACAAGAACCTGACGCCGGCCGAGCAGGCCGAACAGGTCCGCCAGGTCAAGAAGTTCGAAAGCGGCATGGTCGTCAACCCGGTTACGATCGGTCCCGACGCGACGCTCGCCGATGCGCTCGGGCTGATGAAGACTTACAGCATCTCGGGCATCCCGGTCGTTGAAAGGTCCGGCCGTCTCGTCGGTATTCTGACCAACCGCGATGTTCGCTTCGCCTCCGATCCGAAGCAGAAGATCTACGAGTTGATGACGCGCGAGAATCTCGTCACGGTCAAGGAAAGCGTCGACCAGCAGGAAGCCAAGCGTCTGCTTCATGCGCATCGCATTGAGAAGCTGCTGGTGGTCGACGGAGAAGGCCGCTGCGTCGGTCTCATTACCGTCAAGGACATTGAAAAGTCGCAGCTCAACCCGAACGCATCCAAGGATGCGCAGGGCCGCCTTCGCGCCGCTGCCGCTGTCGGCGTCGGTGACGATGGTTTCGAGCGCGCCGAACGCCTGATCGAGGCAGGCGTCGATCTTCTCGTCGTCGATACCGCGCATGGTCATTCGCAGGGCGTTCTCAATGCCGTCGGACGAGTAAAGAAGCTGTCCAACTCCGTCCGCGTCATGGCCGGCAACGTCGCGACATCTGACGGCACCAAGGCGCTGATCGATGCAGGTGCCGATGCCGTCAAGGTCGGTATTGGCCCGGGCTCGATCTGCACGACGCGCATCGTCGCCGGTGTCGGCGTTCCGCAGCTCGCAGCCATCATGTCGGCGGTTGAGGCAGCACGGGCGCAGGATATCCCTGTCATCGCCGACGGTGGCATCAAGTTCTCGGGTGACGTCGCCAAGGCGATCGCATCCGGCGCTTCCGCTGTCATGATCGGTTCGCTGCTCGCCGGCACCGATGAGAGCCCGGGTGAAGTCTATCTCTACCAGGGCCGTTCCTTCAAAGCCTATCGCGGCATGGGTTCCGTCGGCGCCATGGCGCGCGGCTCGGCAGACCGCTACTTCCAGGCGGAAGTGCGCGATACGCTGAAGCTCGTGCCCGAGGGCATCGAAGGCCAAGTTCCCTACAAGGGCCCGGTTTCGGGCGTCCTGCATCAGCTTGCAGGCGGCCTCAAGGCAGCCATGGGCTATGTCGGCGGCAAGGACATCAAGGACTTCCAGGAGCGCGCGACCTTCGTGCGCATCTCCGGCGCCGGCCTTCGCGAAAGCCACCCTCACGATGTGACGATCACCCGCGAGAGCCCCAACTATCCGGGCTCCGGCGGCTGAAAATGAACGCGGGCAGCCGTATTCCGCTCTGGATTATTGCGCTGCTCGCGGCTATCTGCCTTGGCGTGCTTGCGTGGACGACCTTCGGCTTTGTTGTCCCCTTCAAGCACGAAACCGGGCAAGCCGTTCTCGATATCTATTTCGCCGGTTATGACGAATTGACCGTCGGCCGGATGCAGCGGCTCCTCGGCGAGAACGAGATTGCCAACAATCTGTTGCGGGCCATGTACGCTGGTCCCGAGCTGATCTTTCCGGCACTTCTGACGGCACTCCTCTTGCTGGTCTTGATCAAGCTGAGACCCGGCGGCTCATACTTCAACCGCCCGATTCGGCCGTTCTTCGCCAAGCTGATCTATGCGCTCCCCTTCATCTATGGCCTCGCCGACTACGGCGAGAATGTCTCCAGCTTGATCGCTTTCGGGGACAGTGCCTGGGCGGATCAGGCCGCGCAGTTGTTGCCGTGGATGACACGGCTGAAATTCGCAAGCCTCGCCATCTGCCTCGTCGTCATCATCCGCTTCGCTGTCGTTCGTGCGATGCGCGGCGAAGAGGGCAAGCAGTAGCTTACCGCGGCCAACGCCATGGCGGATTGGAAAGGCGAGCCGCCATGAACTCCGATAATACTTCGACCTTTGCCGGTCGTGCGCGTGCGGACGGCGTGACAAAATAAAGTGCCCCGCTGGGCAGGCTCCAATCGGTCAAGATCGCCTTCAAGCGCCCGTCAGCTAGATATTCGCTGGCCATGAACTCCGGCAGCTCGCAGATGCCGAGGCCGCGCAACGCCATTGGGATCAATGCTTCCGAATTGGTCGCCCGAAGTGGGCCGGTTGGGGTGACGAATTCCTCCTCGCCTGCCTTATTCGTCAGCCGCCATATGTCCTGGCGTGGCCGATAGGCATAGCCGAGGCAGTGATGCGCGGCCAGCTCTCGAGGATGCTCAGGACATCCGTATTTCTCGAGATAGGCAGGCGACGCCAGAATGAACGGCTTAACCGGCGCGAGCCGACGGGCAATTAGGGACGAGTCCGGCAAAACCGCGATACGAAGCGCAGCATCGAAACCTTCCCCCACGAGATCGACGCTCGCGTCGCTCATGTGAAGATCGATGCTGATGTCGGGGTAGAGTTCAAAGAACTCGGGCAGGATCGGTGCAATCCAATGCACGCCGAACGTCATTGGCGCTGCCAGCCGGATCAGACCGCGGGGACGACTCGACAGCTCGAGCGCCGCATTCTCGATCTCCTCCGCATCGGAGTAGATCCGCGACGCGCGCTCGGCGAGACGGAGGCCGAATTCCGTCAGCGACAGTTGGCGCGATGTCCGATTGAACAGCCGGGCGCCCAGTCTCTGTTCCAGGCGTGCGACGCCGCGCGAAACGGTTGCTACGGAAATACCCAGCGTCTTTGCCGCGCGGGCGAACGATCGCTCCTCCGCCACTTTGGCAAACATCGCGAGGCCTTCGAAGTCTGGCAGCTTCATCATTTCGTATTTGCAACAATGGGTTTCATTCCTTTCTATTTCGAAACGATCGGCTCGTCCATATCTTCTGCTCAGTCGAACAAAAGGAGACGACGACAATGACTCAGAAATTGAATGGCAAGATTGCAGTGATAACCGGCGCCACGTCGGGCATCGGTCTCGCCACGGCGAAGCGTTTCGTCGCCGAAGGCGCTCGCCTCTTCATCACCGGCCGCCGCGCAGATGTGCTCGCCGCGGCCGTCGACGAGATCGGCGGCAACGTCATCGGCATCCAGGCCGACTCCGCCAAGCAGGCCGATCTCGATCGTCTGTTCAATCGCGTGAAGGAAGAGGCCGGCCGCATCGACGTGCTCTTCGTCAACGCAGGCGGGGGCTCGTTCGCGCCGCTCGGTCAGATCACCGAAGAACAGTTTGACGACACGTTCAACCGCAACGTCAAGGGCGTGCTCTTTACCGTGCAAACGGCACTGCCGCTGCTCGGTAACGGCTCGTCGGTTATTCTGACGGGCTCGACGGCCGGTGCGACGGGCACGCCCGCTTTCAGCGTCTACGCTGCCTCGAAGGCGGCGATCCGCAACTTCGCGCGCAACTGGATCCTCGATCTCAAGGACCGCGGCATCCGCGTCAACACGCTTAGCCCCGGCCCGACGGAAACGACCGGCCTGGTCGAACTCGCAGGCAAGGACAAGGCTGACCAGCAGGGCCTTCTCGACTATCTCAGTTCGCAGGTTCCGATGGGCCGCGTCGGTCGCGCCGAAGAAATCGCCTCCGCAGCTCTGTTCCTGGCTTCGGATGAATCGAGCTTCGTCTCTGGCGCAGAACTCTTCGCCGATGGTGGCATCGCCCAGGTCTGATGCAGCAGCCATGCCCGTCGCACAATCGCGACGGGCATTTGCGGCGTCGGTTGTTTTCCTCTACAGCGTGGAAATCAAACGGAAAAACCGCAAGGAAGAGACAGCATGACCGGCTACGAGATGTTCTGGCCCATTATTGCCCACGTAGCCCTAGTCTATTTCCTCTACATGCTTCTCTCGTACCGCCGGCAAAAGCTGGTTCGGGGGGGCAAGATCCGGCGATCGAACTACCGGGAAAATCGCGACGAGCCAGCGGAAGGCCTTGTCGTCAAGCATTGCCTCGCCAACCAGTTCGAGTTGCCGGTGCTTTTCTACGCCTGTTGCGTCCTTCTTTACATGACGGAAGCCGATAACCTCGTCGCCGTTGTTCTTGCCTGGATCTTTGTCGCATCGCGCTATCTGCACGCCTTCATCCACGTGACCAGCAACAATCTGCGTTATCGCAGCCCGCTCTTTGCCTGCGGCTATGTGGTGCTCGGCGCCATGTGGATGTGGGTTGCCGCCTGGATGGCATTCGCGAACGGTTGAGCGACTTGAAGTAACGCAGTTTTGTTCCTGCGTTACTGGCCGCTGACCTATCTTCCCCGACAGGCGAAAGCCGACAGGTAGGGAACGGGAGGCCTCAAATGAACAAGCCGGAAATCACGCAGGCGATGATCAACGCCTACGACGAATACACGCATCTGACACTCGATCGCCGCAACTTCATGGACAAGCTGACGAAACTGGCCGGTTCCGCCGGCGCAGCCGCTGTCATCGCACCGATGCTTGCGGCCAACAAGGCAAGCGCCGAAATGATCGCCGCCGACGACACGCGGGTGGTGGCCAAGGACGTCACCTATCCCGGTGGAGCTGGTGAGATGAAAGGTTACCTCGTCGAACCCAAGGATGCATCGGGAAAACTCGGCGCCGTGATTGTTATCCACGAGAACCGCGGTCTGAACCCGCACATCCGCGATGTCGCGCGCCGCATGGCGCTGGAGGGCTTCATCGCGCTGGCGCCAGACTTCCTCTCGCCCCAGGGCGGCACGCCGGAGAATGAGGACAAGGCCCGCGAGATGTTCAGCACGCTCGACCGACCCGCCACGGTGGCGAACGCGGAGGCGACGCTTACATATCTGAGCAAACTCGACAATTCCAATGGCAAAGTCGGCGTGATCGGTTTCTGCTGGGGTGGCGGGCTGGTTAACGATTTCGCTGTTGCCTCGCCGGACCTGAAGGCGGGTGTTGCCTATTACGGCGCCCAGCCGAAGGCGGCCGATGTGCCTGGTATCAAGGCTGCGCTGATGCTGCATTACGCCGGCCTCGACGACCGTATCAATGCCGGCATCGACGCCTACAAGAAGGCGCTGCAGGACAATGGCAAGGACTTCCAGATCTTCGTCTATGACGGCGTCAACCACGCCTTCAACAATGACACGTCGGCGGCTCGCTACGACAAGAAGGCGGCCGACCTCGCTTGGAGCAGGACTGTCGAATTCCTGAAGAAGAACCTGGCCTGATCAGGCCGCCAGCTCGCGCGGCGCAGGGGCGACAGCGATGATCGCCTCTGCCAGCGCCTCCATCTCCTTGCCACGATGGTTGCTGCGACGCCAGGCAAGGCAGATCTCGCGCGACGGCTGTGGATCGGTAAAGGGCACGATGCGGATCGAATTGCGGCTGGTCTCCGTCGGAATGGCGATCTCGGGAATGAGCGTCATGCCCATATCATGCGACACCATCTGCAGCAGCGTCGCCATTGAGGTCGCACCAAAGTTGACGAGGCTGCGCTTGCCGGCGCTGCAGACGGCAAGGGCCTGATCGCGCAGGCAATGTCCTTCCTCGAGCAGTAGCAGGCGATCGACATTTACTTCATGCTCGGTGAGCGGCGACATCAGCACCGCCTCGCCGTTGTCCGCTACGGCCATGAAGAAGCGGTCGGTGAAGAGCGGTCGCGTCTGGATGCCTTCGATATCGAGCGGCAAGGCCGCGATCACGGCATCGAGCTTTCCCGTCAGGAGGTCCGCCATCAACCGATCGGTGACCGCCTCCCGAAGTTCCACCTCAACGCTGGGGTAAGTCTTGCGCAGATGCGGAACGAACTGAGGGACGAGGTAGGGCGCGACTGTCGGAATAATTCCGATGCGGATCAGACCTTCGAGCGTGCCTTCGCCCTTTCGGGCCGTCTGCTCGAGCAGGTCGACCTGATGCAGGATGGCGCGGACATAGTGCAGAACCTCTTCGCCTTTCGGCGTCAGGATCGTGCTCTGCCGCGTTCGCTCGACTAGCTTGGCGCCGAGATATTCTTCCATTTCCATGATCTGGGTCGACAGCGCCGGCTGGCTGATGTGGACCATTTCGGCGGCCCTGCCGAAATGGCGCGTCGTTGCCAGCGCATCGAAATAACGCATCTGTCGTAAGGTCAGCATGATAATCTCTTCCAATCGATAATCTCATTAAGTACGACTTGAGATTATCGAAGGTCAATGGAATTACGAGCAAGGCCGCTCTTCAGGTGGCATCTGAGTGGCCGCCGATTTGAGGGCACTTGAGGCACATGTAGCGTGCGCGAATCGGTGCGCGCAGCGACCGAGAAGCCACGGCCACAACGATTAACGTCCAACCCGTCGCAAGTGAGCAAAACAACACGCGGAGTTGACCAAATACGGGTGTATCACCCCGATTTTCTTATACTTTTCCCCATCCATACAATCCGATGCATCTCGTTTACGAGTCGTGAAGACCTGCATGTCATATCGGCGAGATGGCGCCGGTATGAACCACCTCCGTCGCTCCACATAGAACAAATGGGAACGACATGAAGGTCGGAAGTTTGGATCGTATTGGCCTCCGCCGGAAGCCAAAGCAGGAACGCAGTATTCAGCGGCTCGACCACATCTTGTCGGCCGCAGCCGCACTCATCGCTGAAAAGGGCGTAAGCGCCATGCGGATGACGGAACTGGCCGTCGCCGCCAAGGTTCCGATTGGTTCCGTTTATCAGTATTTTCCCGAGAAGGCGGCGATCGTCAAAGCGCTCTTCGACCGCCATGCGCTGGCGCTCCAGACGCGCATCGCCGAGGCCTTTGCGTCCGTGCACTCCGTCGACCATGCGCTCGAGGTACTCGTCGCGACGATCGACTGGCACTACGCCGACTATCGCAACGATGCCGCCTATCTCGGCATCTGGATGGGTACCGAAACCGACCACGACCTGCTGCTGCTCAACATCGAGCATAGCAAGCGGATTGCCGACATCTTTCAGGATACCGTCCGCCGCGTCGCACCTGAGCTCTCCGCAGCCGACATGCAGGCCCGCAGCTATCTGTTCAGCCATCTGCTCGGGGCATCGATCCGCCTTGCGGTCGTCAGCGAGGATTCCCTTGCAAGACGCATCCTGGATGAGTGGAAGCGCGTGATCCGAACAGCCTTCCTCTCACCGGTTGCCGCCTGAGCCTACCAACTCGGGACGATGCCAGCGACCTTGAGGCGGGGCTGAGCCCGCCCATAGGCGTTCTTGACGTCAGCGTCGAGATTGTCATCGACGACAGCGGGCGTGATGTTGTCGAGGCAGGCGGTGATATGCGCCGTGATCGCGTTCATCAGCGAGATGGAAACACCCGGCCGCTTCATGATGCCGATCTGGACCGGGGGCAGGGCAGGGAAGCCGTCCGCCTGGCTTAGCACCTTCATCCCCGTGCGCAGAGCCGATTCCGGCATGACGGAAACGGCCATGCCGGCGAGGACCGCGGCCGCGACGACGGTGCACGACCAGCTGGTGAACAGGATCTGGTGTTCGCGACCGACCGCATCCAGCGCCGAGCAGGCGAGCTGCCGCCACTGGCAGTCGCGACGGCCGACGGCGAGCGGCACAGGGGCATCGTCACGGATCGGATGGTTGGCAGAGCCGACCCAGCAGAGCGGTTCCGTTCGCACGACATCCGACATGCGTTCGCGCGGATTGTGGGTCACCAGCGCGATGTCGAGCTCGCCGCGATTCATGCGCTCGGCGAGGCCCACCGAGGGTTCGCAGACAATGTAAAGCTCGACGTTCGGATGCGTCTTGGCAAAGCGGCCGATGATCTCGGGCATGTAGCGGTCGGCGTAGTCATCGGGCGTGCCGATGCGCAGCGTGCCCTCGAGACGGTTGTCATCAAAGGCTGCGATCGCTTCGTTGTTGAGGCGAATGATTCGTCGCGCATAGTTCAAGAGCTTCTCGCCTTCGACGGTGAGGCGGTTGCCGCGCCCGTCCTTGATGAAAAGCTGCTTGCCGATGCGCTCTTCCAGTCGCCGCATCTGCATGGAGACAGCGGACTGCGTCTTGTAGACTCTGTCGGCAGCCTTGGTGAAGCTGCCGGAATCCACAATCGCAATGAAGGTCTGCAACTGATCAATATCGAGAGGCGCTGACATGAGTTCACCTATAAAGATCTCTGATGTTAATCATTAGAAACATTCGTTGGACTGATCAATAGGTGTTTGGCATCTTCGGGGTGCAAATCAAGCAAAGTGAAGGACAGACACCCTGCCTGTCCGCTCCGATTTCAACCCGATGCCTTGCCGCTCGACCTCGCGGGAGGGGTGGGTTGTTGCGCGCCAATGAAAGGATCGTCCCATGCGCACGACAGACCGGATACTCGAACTCGACTGCAGCCAGACCTCGCTGACGTTCTTCCAGCGTCTCGTAAATGGCTTTGCAACGCTGTCATCCGTACTGCGCGTGATCCGCAACCGTATGGAGATCAACAAGCTGAACGAGCTCGATGACAATCAATTGAAGGATATCGGCCTTAGCAGGACCGATCTCACTTCCGCGTTCCTGGCGTCCACCTTCTTTGAAGATCCGTCGGAACACCTGACTAAATCCGCGCGCAACCGCGGACCGAAGTCGCTCTTCCGGTCCCAAAAGGATTGAGACCGGCCCAGTTTTTCCCCGCAGGGTGATAGCCAATAGCCCTGCCTCTTACCCGGTGACCGGCCTCCCAGCCGTCTCCGGGTTTTTTTATGCCTTCGGGGGAGTGGAGGGCGCCTTTGGCATATAGGTCTCGAAGATCGCTTCCATGCTCTTCTGGTAGCTCTTCTGAACCTCGAGCCCGCTGTCGAACATGTTGTTCAGCATGTCGACGTAGCGTTCCGCCTCTGCCTTTGCCTGCTCTTTCGGGGCTTCGGCTCGTTTCGGCTCAACCGGCTTTCCGAGCGAGCCCATCATTTCCTGAAAGGCCTTTGCGAATGGATTGTCGAAAAACGGATTGGTGACCGTCTTCTCTGCCTCCGGCTTCTGCATGCCGAACATCTGCTGCATGGCCTGAGTGAAAGGATTGTCGAAGATGGTGGGCTCCGGAGCGGCCTTCTGCTTCGGCGCAAAGCCGGTGCTTTCCAGCCATTTCTGGATGGTTTCGCCCATGGCGGTGTTGATGAATGGATTGACGGGCGCGTTCATCTGCCCCATCGACTGCTTGAACAGGCCGCCCATCAAAGTATCGGCCATCACGGGCAGCATCTGCTTGTAGATCTCCTGGCCGATCCCGGTCATCTGGGCAGCCTGCGCCGCAACCGCCCGCGAGACCTCCTTGGAGCCGAACAGCTGCCCGAGGATGGTGTTGCCATCATCGATTCCTTGCGGGGTGAAGGCCTTGCCCATGTCCTCGAAATATTTGGCGTAGTTGCCGGAGGCGACCGCCTGCATCAGCCCCATGAAGTCGTAGGGGTTGCTGCTGCTCCGTTTCAGGCTGGCGGAAAATGCCGGCATCAGCGCGGCCATCGCCTTTGTGGCCTGCTCCTGGGCAAGATTGAACTGCCTGGAGACCGCATCCATCGCCGCGCCGTTCTGGGCCTGCATCATCATGTCGAAGAGTGGCAGCATGGTAATCCCTTTCCCGGTTTCGCAACGCGTAATTGCGTCACTATAGCCGGAAAAAGGAATGCGCAAACCGCTTTTTGCAGAAGGGCTTAGGGTAGACCCTAGTATTGATACTCTTCGAAGACAGGCTCCACGGAACCGTTCCAGCGGCCGTGATACAGCGCCAGCAGATCCTCGGCCAAAGTCGCCTTCTTGGCCATGACTTCGTCGAGCGGCGCAAGGAAGATGGTTTCGTCCTGGCCTTCCTTGTTGAGCTTGTTGCGCGCTCGGAGACCGGACTTCGAAACGGCGATCACTTCGCGCGCCGTCTCATAAAGCTCATGGCCGCGGAACTTTGCCCTTAAACCCTGAGACGGGACGGCATCGCGCAACGCGTTGACCTCGTCGAATGTCCAGTCCTTGGTCAGCATATCCGCGTCTTCGAGTGCAGCATCGTTGTAGAGAAGCCCGACCCAGAAGGCCGGCAACCCGCAAATGCGCCGCCACGGGCCGCCATCGGCACCGCGCATCTCTAGGAAGCGCTTCAGGCGAACGTCGGGGAAGAGGGTCGAAAGGTGGTTCGTCCAGTCGCCCATCGTCGGCTCCCAGGCGGCAACCGCGCCCTTCAGCGCGCCGTTCATGAACTGGCGGAACGTGATGTGGGTACAGTCGTGATAGTGCCCGTCGCGCACGATGAAATACATCGGCACGTCGAGGGCCCATTCGGCATAATCATGAAAACCGAAATCGTCGCGGAAGGTGAAGTCCAGCAGACCGGAGCGATTGTTGTCGGTGTCGCGCCAAATGTCGCCGCGCCAGGAGAGCAGGCCGTTGGGCTTGCCTTCGGTAAAGGGCGACGAGGCAAACAGCGCGGTTGCCAGAGACTGAAGCTTCATCGAAACCCGCATCTTCTTGCGCATGTCGGCTTCGGAGGAAAAGTCGAGGTTCACCTGGATGGTGCAGGTGCGATACATCATGTCGAGACCCTTGGCGCCGACCTTCGGCATGTAGCGGGTCATGATCTCGTAGCGGGATTTCGGCATGACAGGCGTTTCGGCCAGTGTCCATTTGGGGCTGCCGCCAATGCCGAGGAAGCGGATGCCCATCGGCTCGGCGATCTCGCGCAACGTCGCCAGATGGGTATTCGATTCCTTGCAGGTCTCGTGGATCGTTTCCAGCGGCGCGCCGGACAGTTCGAACTGGCCGCCAGGCTCGATCGATATCGCGCCCATTCCGTTCGGCTCGCCCAGGCCGATGATGTTGTCGCCGTCCATGATCGGGTCCCAGCCGGATTTCTGCTGAAGGCCTTTCAACAGCGCCGAAATGCTGGCCTCGCCGAAATACGGCACAGGGCCGTTGTCCGCCCGGAAGAAGGCAAACTTCTCATGCTCGGTACCGATGCGGAATTTTTCCGCCGGCTTGTTCCCCGCGGCAAGATAATCGGTCAGCTCCTGAACCGAAGAGAGTGGCGTCTGGTCGGTGGTATCGCGAGCCATTCAAGTCTACCTGCAATGGGAGAGCGCCTGGAAAAACCCGGGCAATTGGAAGGGTGATTAGGACCGCTCCCACGTATGTTGCAAGTGAAATTGTTTCAACGGTCCATCAAAAAAATAGCAGGATATTTCGGCTGCGACCGATCCTAAGGTTAATTCCAGTCGCCGATCGACGCTTGAATGACTGCCATGGCAGCAACCGCAGCCGTATCGGCTCTGAGGATCCGCGGCCCAAGCGGGATTGCGGTCACGAAATCAAGGCCGCGCAGCCGCGCGCGCTCTTCCTCGGAGAAACCGCCCTCTGGGCCGACAAGGAGCGCCAGCTGTCGCTCGCTGATCTTGGACAGCAGTGGTAGCGGGTTCTGCCCCGCATCGCCCTCGTCGCAATAGATGATGCGGCGGTCGCTCGGCCAAGTGTCCAGCAGGTCGAACAGCTTCACGGGCTCGGCAACGTCGGGGATATCGAGTATGCCGCATTGCTCCGCTGCCTCGATGACGTTTGCCTTCAGCTTGTCGAGATTGGTGATCTTGCCCTGCACATGCTGGGTCATCACTGGACGCAGAAGGCCTGCGCCCATCTCGACGGCCTTCTGCACCAGGTAGTCGAGTCGCCCGACCTTCAGTGGTGCAAAGAGATAGTGCAGATCGGACGCTGCCGGCTGCGGGCGGGTCTGCTCCTCGGCGACCACTACAATCCGTTTCCGCGTTGGAAAGGTGAGGCGCGCCTTCCACTCGCCATCGCGGCCATTGAAGACGAGCAGTTCGGCGCCATCAGTCATGCGCAGTACGTTGGCGAGATAGTTGAAGTGGTCGCCCGTCGTCTCGACCGTTGCTCCGGCGGCCAGGGGAGCGTCCACAAACAGCCGTTGCATCCGAAAATTGGCGCGCATCGAAAAGTCCTGCTCATACAAAGAGCGCGAACATAACCCAATAGATCATCGCTGCAAGCGCTGCCGAGGCCGGCACCGTGATGATCCAGGCGGCGATGATCGTCATGAAGTGCGAACGGCGAACGAGATAGCGGCGACGAACCTCATGCGTGTTCGGATCTTCCGGTTCATCAATCGCCCAGCTTTCCGCCTTGCGCCGCACGTACCGGATGCGTCGCTTCGAGTTCCGGGTGTACCACTCGCGGAAGAAGCCGACGCCAAACACGGAACCGACCGCGATATGCGTCGTACTGACGGGCATGCCGAGCCACGAGGCCACGATAACCGTGAAGGCCGTCGACAGCGCAACGCAATAGGCGCGCATGGGGTTGAGCTTGGTGATCTGTTCACCGACCAGCCGGATCAGGCGCGGCCCGAACAACAGTAGGCCGACCGAGATACCGAAGGCGCCGATGAGCAGCACCCAGATCGGGGGCTGGCCATTCGGGCCGGCTGCGGATCCCGCGACCGCGCGCACGATTGCCGAAAGTGGGCCGACTGCGTTGGATACGTCGTTGGCACCATGTGCGAAGGAGAGCAGAGCTGCCGAGCCAATCAGGGGAATCTGGAAGAGGACGCGCAGCGAGCTGTTGCGGTTTTCCAGCCCTACGGCCTGCCTGTGAACGAATGAACGCGCGGCAAACCATCCGAGGCCGCCGGCCGCGACGCCGAAAAGGAGGATTGTGAACGAGGAAAACGCGCCAGCGGGCGTAAGCTGCAGCACCATGTAGGAAGCAAAGCCACCGAGCATCATCGCGATCAGAACGGGGACCCAACGCCGCGCCGCGGCAATCTTGTCGTCGCGGTAGATGATCAGGCTCTTCACGAGGAAAAGCAGGCCGGCCGCAATCACGCCGCCAAGCAGCGGCGAAGTCACCCAGGCCGATGTGATCTCGACCATCACCCGCCAGTTCACCGGGTCCGGACCGACCGCGCCGATACCCGCTCCAATCACCGCGCCGACGATCGCGTGCGTGGTCGAGACCGGTGCGTTCATCCAGGTCGCGAGGTTGATCCACAATGCGGCGGCCATCAGTGCCGCTATCATGATCCAGCTGAGTGTGCCTGGTGGGACTTGCACGGCATCCACGATGCTGGAGGAGATCGTCTTGACGACCTCGCCGCCGGCAACTGTCGCCCCGAGAATTTCGAAGATGGCTGCGATGACAAGAGCTTGCCCCATCGTCATCGCTCGGGCGCCCACGGCGGCGCCGACGTTATTGGTAACGTCGTTTGCACCGATGTTCATGGCCATGTAGGCGGCGAGCGCCGCTGCCGCGATCACCAGCACGGCGCTTGGCCGGTCAAAGACATAGACGCCCGCGAAAAGCATGGCTAGCCCAAGGAAGATCAGCCCGAGGCCCGGCGCCACCAGTTTGCGCGAGACGAACTTCGTCGCATCCTCGACATGCGTAAGCTTGTCGAGGTCTTTGTCGAGCGTTCGTTTCGTGAGGACGGCTGATCGGTTGGGCATGCTATTCCTTCGTTGAATCCTGCTTTAGCGCCGCCAAGTTTAGCAGCGCAAGATGGCAGTATTCATTCCGCCGGAATTTGCTTTGGCATGCTTGCCGCAAGCTGTTCCGTCATGCGGCGCTTGAACAGCAGGATGAGATTGCGAAGTTCAGGCTCATGAACGCGCTTCACAGCCTCGTCGCAGGAGACCCACTCCACCTTGCGCTCGCCTTTTTCCTTGAAGTTCTTGGCGATCTCCAGAACCTCGAGAGCATAGACCTGCACTTTACAGGTGACCTTTAGGCCGTTCTTCAACACCTTAGGGTAGGAGTAGGAACCAAGGAGCTCGTTCTCGACGGTTCCGCGCGCACCGGCTTCCTCGAATGCCTCGCGTGCGGCGACCTCATACGAGCACCTTCCGTCCATCGGCCATCCCTTGGGGATCACCCAGCGGCCGGTGTCGCGGCTGGTCAGTAAAAGTACTTCAACGTCGTTGGTTTTCTTTTTGACCCGATAGCAGAGCGCAGCATATTGTTGACGCGGAGGGCGCCGAAACATGAGCTGGACGTCTGCAGCGAGGCGGGCGAGAAGAGTCAACGGTCGGGTCACCTTGGTGTTCTGTTCGAGTGAGTCGTCTATATTAGTATCCGCTGGAAAGCTTGCGCGATCCATACGCATTTCATGCTTTTGGCTCGGATTTGATAACTATCAATAGGAACTTTTTGTTTCGCCGGGTAACAAAAAATCCGTCAGATACTATCCTGATTCCGCCAATGCACAGGCGTTCAATATGAGCGCGCCTTGCATTTCAATCAACGGCGGCGTCATCTCATACACTGTTATGTCAATACTATGGTAATCATGCGTCTTCCTCCCTTAAAAGCCATTCGCGCCTTTGAAGCCGTATACCGTCACGGCAGCATTCTTGGCGCCGCCGCCGAGCTTGGTGTTGTACGCGGCGCGGTGCGCCAGCAGATCTCGATCCTGGAGAACTATTTCGGTGAGAAACTGTTCGAACGCGATGGCAGAAAATTGGCTGCGACCGCGAAAGCTGCACTGTTCGCGGAGGCCTCCACCGCTGCCTTCGCGACGCTGGAACGCGCCGCTGCAGATTTTGTCGGTGGCGAGGATCGCCGCATTCGCCTCGGCGTACCTTCGGCCTTTGCTATATGGTGGCTGATGCCGCGGCTTGCAAACATGCAGGCTGAGCTTGGCGTCGTCGACGTCGATATCGTGCCGATGTCGGTCGTCGAGCCGCTGGCGCTGCACCCGGAACTCGACGCCGTCATCATGGGCGCCGAATACCGGCCAACGGCAGGGGTGACAGCGGTCAAGTTCATGGAGGACGAATTCGGACCCGTCGCGACACCGGATCTGGCAGAAAGGATCGCCGGCGATCCCGCGCGGATGGTGGAGATCACCGCTCTTGTCAGCCGCAGCGCGCCAACCCTTTGGCAGGAGTGGTTTGCCGAGAGCGGCACTCAGGCCGTGATGTTCCGGCGCAAGCAGGAATTCGAGGATCTGCTGCTGGTGCTCGGGGCGGTGCGATCGGGGATTGGTGTTGTGCTCGCGCCGCGCGCTGCCATCGAAGATGACTTGCAGCGCAATCTGCTTGCTGCACCCTATGGCTTCATTCGCCGACTGGCCGGCTATAGCCTGTGCTGTCGCAACGTCGACTCGCCGAAACCCGCGTTCGTCGCCCTTCGCGACTGGTTGCTCCGCTCTGGCGCGGCGACGCAATAGGGCAGATTTTCTGCCCTATTGCGCAGAATTATCTCCATGGTCGAAAGGCGCTGCCGAGCCTAACACTGCGTTGCGAGCAAAAGGACATGGATATGCAAAGAGTAGCAAGCCGCATCGAATGGATCGGCAACAGCTGCAGTTTGCTCAAGGCAACGGCGGCAGAATTCGAGAAGACCCAACCGTTCAACGGCTTGACCATCGGCACGGGGATTCATCTGGAGCCGAAGACCGTGGCGCTGCTGATGACCCTGAAAGCCGGCGGCGCACGGCTTGTCTGCACCGGAAATCTGAACAGCACGCAGCCTTCGACTGTCGAGTTTCTCCGTTCGCAGGGGATCACTGTGTTCGCGACCCAGACAACGGACCCAGTCGCGCATCATGAGAGCCTGCAGGCGGTCGTCGCGGAAAAGCCGGACCTTCTGCTCGACAACGGCGGCGACCTCTTGGCGATTGCGGCCGGGGCTCCTTACGCCAGCCTTCTCGGAGGCACCGAGGAGACTACGTCAGGCCGCACACGCCTGCTGCCGATACGGGCAAAATTGAACATGCCGATCCTGGTCATCAACGACAGCCCGATCAAGCAGTTCGCCGAAAACAGACATGCCGTCGGCCAGAGCCTTTTCGAAAGCTACATGCGCTTCACCAACCGCTCGACCAACGGCAAGCGTGTGACGGTTTTCGGCTACGGGGCCTGCGGCAAGGGAACCGCCGCCTGTTTCCGCAACGCGTTTTCAGCCGTCAGCGTCGTTGATATCGATCCGGTGACGGCGCTGGGGGCGCATCTTGACGGATTTTCCACGCCGCTGCGCAACGAGGCGATTGCCTCGGCCGACGTGCTCGTCACCGTTACGGGCTTTCCCGCGATCATCACCGCAGCCGACCTTCCGCTGATCAAGGATGGTGCAATCCTGATGAATGGCGGACATTTCCCGCATGAGATCGACGTTGCCGCATTCCGGCAGCACCCCGATGTCGTGCGGATCGATCGCTACGAGGCGGATCACATCGAGACCCTGCACCTGAAGGACGGTCGCTCTTTCCATGTTCTCGGCGGTGGCCACATGGCGAACCTCGCCGGTCCCAGGCCGCTCGGCAATTCCGTTGAATCGATGGATCTTGGTTTCACGCTGCAGGCGCGCTGCCTCGAGCGTGTCGCCAGACGCGAAGTCGGCGCCGAGAGCTGTCTCGTCCCGGTACCCGCGGATATCGATGCCATGGTGGCGAGCGCCTATCTCGATCTGGCGCGATAGGTGACGGGCGCGGCGAGATTCCGCCGCGCGCGTCCAGATTTCAGGCGATCTCCACCACCAGCTTGCCGTTTGCCTGACGGTTTTCGATCAACGCGTGCGCTTCGGCGGCGTCGGAAAGTCCGAAGCGGCGCGCGTCCAGCCTCGGCATCAGCTTGCCGGCCTCGACGAGCTTGCCCACCTCGCGCAGGATCTCGCCGTGGTGGCTTCGCCCTTCGCCGGTCAGAAGCGGCAGCAGCGTAAAGACGCCCGAATAGGTCGCCGCCTTGAACGACAGCGGGGCAAGCGCATGCGTCCCCCATCCGAGCGCGCTGACGACGTGGCCAAACCGGCCGACCGCCTGGAAGGCTGTATCGAGGCCCGGGCCGCCGACGGTATCGCAGACGATGTCGAAGCCCTTGCCGGCCGTGTGATTGCCGACATAGTCCGCCACGGTCTCTACCCTGTAGTCGATCGGCGTTGCTCCAAGGCTTCTGAGATAGCCAGCCTTGGAGCCACCGTCGACGGCAAACACATCAGCACCCGCGGCTTTTGCGATCTGTACGGCAATGTGCCCCACGCCACCGCCGGCGCCGAGGACAAGAACCTGCCGGCCTTCGCTGACATTGGCTCGATCGACCAATCCTTCCCAGGCGGTAATCGCGATCAGCGACAGGGCTGCTGCCTCCCGCATCGAGAGATTGTTGGGCTTCGGCGCGATCAGCCGGGCGTCGACCGCTGCGAATTCAGCCAACGAGCCCTGGATGCCGCCGACGCCACCGGTCATGCCATAGACTTCGTCGCCGCGATGGAACTCGGTGACGCCGGGACCGACCTGCTCGACGACGCCGGCAATGTCCATACCTAGAACGGCCGGGAACGGATGGCGCGCATGGGTGGCATTGCCGGCGCGGATCTTGGTGTCCAGCGGATTGACGCCGCTTCCCTTGATACGGACTAAAACCTCGCCTTCGCGCGGCGCCGGCCGGGCGATCTCGGCAAGGCGGAAATCCGCGTTCGGCGCGTCGATCAGGAGCGCCTTCATCGTTGTGATCTGTGACATGCAACTCTCCTTCGTCTGTTGTTGCCCGGAGAATGCGCCGTTGATATGAGAATGGAAATGAAAGACATTGCACGAAGTTCATACATTTTTGTATGGGAGTCGGCTTGTGGAATGGAGCGATCTCAAACTGTTTCTGGCGATTGCGCGCCAGGGAACTCTCGGCGCCGGCGCCCGCAGCCTCGGCCTGACGCAGCCGACGATGGGGCGTCGCCTTCGCGCCCTTGAAATCTCGCTCGGCCAGACCCTGTTTCAGCGGACAGCCGACGGGTTTGTGATGACCGACGAGGGCGCAGCCGTCTTTGCCCACGCCGAGCGGATGGAAGAGGAAGCACTCGGGCTCGAACGCGAACTTGCCGGACAGAGCCGGCAATTGAGCGGCTTCCTGCGCTTGTCCTCTTCGGAGTGGTTCGGTGCACATGTGCTGGCGCCGGTCCTTGCGGAATTCTCGCTGCGCTATCCGAAGATCGTCGTGGAATTGCTGACCGATAGCCGCCTGCTCAGTCTCTCCCGCCGGGAGGCGGATGTCGTCGTTCGGATCGCGCCCTTTACCGAGCCGGACGTGATATCGAGGAAGCTGCTGCATATCGACTACCGGCTTTACATCCGCCGAGGGGCGGAGCACCCGAAGGCAGGAGATGGCGCGGGCGCGCGCCTGGTAACGATGGACGAGGCGTTTGGCGGCATGCCTGATGTGACATGGCTGACGCGTCTTCTGCCAAAGGCCGAGATTGCCATGCGCAGCAACAACCGCGATGTCCAGGCGACGCTGTGCAGGAATGGGGCCGGGCTCGCCGTCCTGCCGCGCCCCCTTGGCGATTCAATCGCTGATATCGAGCCGGTCGACCTCGGTGAAGCGCCGCCGGGGCGCGACACCTGGATTGGCTATCACCGGGATATGAAACGGCAGGCGCGCTTGCGGGCGCTGCTTAATCTCGTCATCGAGAGACTGGCGAATTGAGCGCTGGAAACCTCTAGCGTTCCCAGTAGGGAACCGGGCCGCAGATCTCGGCGAGATAGTCGATGAACAGCCCTACCTTGGCCGGCAAGAACTGGCGGCTGGGAAAGACTGCAGAAAGCCCCCGCCTCGTGAGCAGGGCCTCAAGACTAAGCGGGCCAGTGGGTTTTGGGTGCCAGGTCCGCCGCGCCGGTCCTTAGGATCCAATCTCCCGGTTCGATCAACCCTGAAATTTTGCCTGTCGCGGTGACTGGAAAAGGCGACAAGGTATTGCGCATTAATCGCACTAGATCTCTATTAGGGGTAGTGAAGATTGTAAGCCACAGGTCGCTGTTTCATCCTGAGGTGCTCTGATCCCGGCAAGCGCTTATAGTGCACCCCCGCATTTCCTGGAGTTATGAAGATGGGTTGGTCTCTGAATCTCGGCACGATCGCTGGCACGACCATTCGCGTTCACTTCACCTTTCTGCTTCTGCTCGTCTGGATCTGGCTGATGCACTACCAGATCGGCGGCACGGCGGCCGCGTGGGAGGGCGTTATCTTTATCCTTGCCGTCTTTGTCTGCGTGGTCCTGCACGAATTCGGCCACATCACAGCCGCCCGGTATTTTGGCATTCGCACGCCCGACATCACGCTTCTGCCGATCGGCGGCGTGGCCAGGCTCGAACGCATGCCGGAAGAGCCGGGACAGGAGTTCGCAATCGCGATCGCGGGGCCGCTCGTGAATGTCGCGATCGCCGTGCTGATCTTCATCGCGTTGGGAGGGCCGGCGGCCGTCGAGCAGATGGCGGAGATCGAGGATCCACGCACGAATTTTCTCGTCAGGCTGGCGGGCGTCAATGTATTCTTGGTTCTCTTCAACATGATCCCGGCCTTTCCGATGGACGGCGGACGCGTCCTGCGCGCCGCCTTGGCCTCGCGCCTCTCCTGGTCACGCGCGACCCAGATCGCCGCCGCGATCGGACAGGGGCTGGCCTTCGTCTTCGGTTTCGTCGGGCTCTTCTACAATCCGCTGCTGATCTTCATCGGCATCTTCGTCTATCTCGCCGCGGCGGCGGAAGCACAGAACGCGCAGATCCGGCAGGTGGCGACCAGCGTGCAGGTCGGGGATGTGATGGTCACGGAGTTCGCCCGGCTGGAACGGTCCGCAACGCTCGACGAGGCGGTCGAGATGCTGCTCGCCACCACGCAGCACGAGTTCCCGGTGGTCGACTCCGCCGGCCATCTCATAGGATTGGTGACCCGCGACGACATGATCCGGGCGTTGAAGGAAAAGGGGCCAGCCGCTCCCGTCACCAGCGCAATGCGGAGCGACATTCCCAAGATACATTATCGCAAATCTCTGGAGGAAAGCCTGCGTCTTATGCAGGAGGCAAACGCTCCGGCAGTCGCCGCGACCGACAATATGGGACGGCTTGTCGGCCTCCTGACACACGAAACCATCGGTGAGATGCTGATGGTCCGTTCGGCCGTCCCGGATGCATTCCGCTTTGGCCGCCTGCGCGGGAACGGGCCAAGAACCGCTCGACCCAGCGGCTAACTATTCTTGAAGTGACGCCATAAACCCTGCCGCCTGGGCTTTGGAACAACGGTCGTCGACGACGTTGCGCGCCATCTCCTCTCGACAAAGCGGCATCAAAACCGGCGTTCTCATGGATGTTCAGTCGGAGCGATCCTGCAAGGCTGAGTGTGTAACTCCAGTCTCCTTAATCCGCTCCGAATGGACAACCTCCTGAAAACCCACAGCTAGCGTTCCCAGTAGGGAACCGGTCCGTAGATCTCGGCGAGATAGTCGATGAACAGCCGTACCTTGGCCGGCAGGAACTGGCGGCTGGGATAGACCGCGGAAAGCGTCACGTTGCGCGATCCTTCGTAGGCAATAAGGATGTGCACCAACCGTCCGTCTTGGAGCTCCCTGCCGATGTCCCAGGTGGAGCGCAGCGCGATGCCGAGCCCCGATATGACGGCCTCCCTGATGACCTCGCTTGAATTGGTGACGAGCATTCCTTCCGGCCGCAGGGAAAGCGGACCCTCCGGCCCCTCCAGCCGCCAGGCATCGTTGTTGTGGGCGGGCAGGCAGCGGTGGTGCTTGAGATCTTCGATGGTCTGGGGCGTGCCGTTAGCGGCAAGATAGTCCGGCGATGCGCAGAGCAGGCGACGCACGGGGGCAAGGCGCCGCGCGACGAGGCTTGAGTCCGTCAGTTCCGCAATACGGATGGCAAGGTCGAAGCCTTCGCCGATGATATCGGTGAATTCGTCGCTGAGCACGAGATTGATCGCCAAACCGGCATGCATATCCATGAAGGATTTCAGGTGCGGGGCGACATGCATGCGTCCGAACGAGGTGGGCGCCGTCACCTTCAGCGTGCCCTGCATCTGCGCCGAGCGTCCGGAAATGTAGTATTCGGCCTCCTCGATGCCGGCGAGAATGCCAAGCACGCGATCGTAGAAGCCCTGGCCTGCCTCCGTCAGGGAGATCTGCCGCGTCGTGCGCTGCAGGAGCCGCGTGCCGAGCCGATCTTCAAGCCGTTTTATCCGCTTCGACACGACCGCCGGCGAAAAGCCGAGAGCCCGGCCGGCAAGCGACATGCTCCCCGTCGAAACGACCTTTGCGAAAATTTCGAGATCACCGAGATTGGTCATTCGTCAGATTGTTTATCCTTTTGGAATAAGTGCTTAGCATTTGCGCCGTAATCGGGAAAGTGCTAAGCCCGACTGAGCCGGCAGCGCAGAGGATGTCTCCGGTTTTCGCTGTCGGAGCGAAGGGAGAGAGTCATGTCCGATACTATTTCGTTTCTCGCCCCGCGTGCCGACGTGCTTGCCCGCCGCAGGCAGATCGTCGCAGATCTCATCGACCTGCTGCCGCCGGAATGCCTGGTGCACGAGGCGCGCGAGTTGATGCCGTTCGAGACCGATGCCTTCGTTTCCTATCGCCGGATGCCGCTTGCTGTTGCCCTGCCGCGGACGACCGCGGAAGTGGCTGCGGTCATGAAATACTGTCATCGCTATGGCGTGCCGGTGGTGCCGCGCGGCGCCGGAACGTCACTCTCGGGCGGAGCAATCCCACAGGAGGATGCGGTCGTCATTTGCGTTTCCAAGATGAACCGCATTCTCGAAATCGATCTGGCCAACCGCGTGGCGGTCGTCGAAGCCGGCGTAACCAACCTGAATATTTCAGAATCCGTCTCGGCGGACGGCTTCTTCTATGCGCCCGATCCGAGCTCACAGCTGGCCTGCACGATCGGCGGCAATATCGGCATGAATTCCGGTGGCGCGCATTGCCTGAAATATGGGGTGACGACCAACAACCTGCTCGGCGTCAAGATGGTGCTGACCGATGGCACCGTCATCGATTTCGGCGGCAAGGCATTGGACGCCGGAGGCTACGACTTGCTTGGCCTTGTCTGCGGACATGAGGGCCAGCTTGGGATAGTCACCGAAGCGACTGTCCGCCTGATCGCCAAACCGGAGGGCGCGCGGCCGGTCCTCTTCGGCTTTGATACGTCCGAGGAGGCGGGATCCTGTGTCGCCGACATCATCGCATCAGGGATCATTCCCGTCGCGATCGAATTCATGGACAAGCCAGCGATCGAAATCTGCGAGGCCTTCGCCAAGGCCGGCTATCCGCTGGATGTGGGGGCGCTATTGATCGTCGAGGTCGAAGGATCGGAGGCGGAAATGGACGACATGCTGAAGAGCATCGTC
Source organism: Rhizobium sp. RHZ01 (assembly GCF_014851595.1). Lineage (NCBI taxonomy): Bacteria > Pseudomonadati > Pseudomonadota > Alphaproteobacteria > Hyphomicrobiales > Rhizobiaceae > Rhizobium > Rhizobium sp. RHZ01. Next base: position 57,421 of record NZ_JACUZZ010000007.1, on the reverse strand, counting down.
GAAATCGCGCGCAAGCATGGCGTGAAAACCGTCCGCGAATGCCAGTCGGCAACCGAGGCGGCGCTGATCTGGAAGGGCAGGAAATCCGCCTTCGGCGCGACTGGCCGGATAGCAGACTATATCTGCATGGACGGAACCGTGCCGCTCAGCCAGCTTTCTTATGTGCTGACGAAAACCTCTGAAATCATCGACAGCTATGGGCTTCGCGTCGCCAACGTCTTCCATGCCGGCGATGGCAATATGCATCCGCTGATCCTGTTCAATGCGAATGATCCGGAAGATGCCGCCCGTGCGGAAGCTGCGGGGATGGAGATCCTGAAGCTCTGTGTCGATGCGGGCGGCTGCCTCACGGGCGAGCATGGCGTCGGCATCGAAAAACGCGACCTGATGCGTCATCAGTATTCCGAGGCGGACCTGGAGCAGCAGATGGCGGCGCGCGCCGCCTTCGATCCGGCCTGGCTCCTGAACCCCTCCAAGGTTTTCCCGCTCGAGGGACGTCCGGCCGCATGATCGATCTATCGCCCACAACGGACGAAGAGGCCGCGGCAATCGTCCGCAGCCACACCGAGGCCGGCGAGCCGCTGGCGATCTGCGGCGGCAACACTCGCGCGGGTTTCGGGAACGCCGTGGCGGCGGAAAGCCGCCTGCGGTCGTCCAATCTGCGGGGCATCACGGCCTATAATCCCGGCGAGATGGTTTTGACCGCTCGCTCGGGAACGCCGTTGTCCGAGATCGAAGCCGCACTCGCCGAGAACGGTCAAATGATGGCCTTTGAGCCCATGGACCATCGGCCGATCATGGGAACGACAGGTGAGCCGACAATCGGCGGCGTCTTTGCCGCCAATGTCTCGGGGCCGCGCCGTTTCGTCGCCGGCGCTGCGCGCGACAGCCTGCTTGGCGTGAGCTTCATCAACGGCAAGGGCGAGATCATCAAGGCAGGCGGCCGCGTGATGAAGAACGTCACCGGATTGGATCTCGTCAAGCTGATGGCTGGCTCGCACGGCACGCTGGGCTTCCTGACGGAAGTAACTTTCCGCGTGCCACCGCGGCCGAGAACCGAAGCAACGATCGTCATCTCGGGGCTGAACGATGCGGAGGCCGCCAACGCCATGGCGGCGGCGATGGCGCTGCCGGTCGAAGTCTCCGGCGCCGCACATCTGCCGATGACCGTCGCCTGGAAATTTCTCGACAGTACGCTCTCCGAAGGCGAGGGAACCTGTCTCAGGATCGAAGGCCTGCCCGGCTCAGTCGATGCCAGGGCAACCAAGCTCGCCGCAGCCATGGCGGCATTCGGATCCGTCACGCGCTTCGAGCAGGCAGACAGTGTCCGTCTCTGGAGAGATATCCGCGATGTCGCGCCCTATGCCGACGGTACGGCTCGACCGGTGTGGCGCGTCTCCGTCGCCCCAGGGACCGGCCATCAGCTGGTCGCGGCACTTCGCCTCGAAGCCGGTGTTGACGCATACTATGACTGGCAGGGCGGCCTGATCTGGATGCGGATGGAGGCCGACGCGGATGCGGACCTTTTGCGCCGGTTCATCAAGGCGCTGGGCGGTGGCCATGCGACATTGATCCGCGCACCTGAAAAGATGCGATCTGGGATTGCGGCCTTTCAGCCCCAGCAGGAGGCTGTGGCCTTGCTATCGCAGCGACTGAAACTGAAATTCGATCCCGCCGGCATCTTCAATCCCGGGAAGATGGCAGGAGCTTGAGGCATGCAGACCAATTTCACCCCGGCCCAACTTGCCGACCCGCACGTTGCTGAATCCGAGAAGATCCTGCGCAAATGCGTGCATTGCGGCTTCTGCACCGCGACCTGTCCGACCTATGTCACGCTCGGCAATGAGCTCGATAGCCCCCGTGGGCGCATCTATCTGATCAAGGACATGCTGGAAAACGGGCGCCCGGCCGACGCCGAGGTCGTTACCCATATCGACCGCTGCCTCTCCTGTCTCGCCTGCGTAACGACCTGTCCCTCCGGTGTCGATTATATGCACCTCGTCGACCATGCGCGGGCGCACATCGAAAAGACCTACAAGCGTCCTTTCATGAACCGGCTCGTGCGCGCCATCCTTGCTGCTGTTCTGCCTTATCCCGATCGGTTTCGCCTCGCGATCAAGCTGTCGTCAGCGGGGCGGCAGTTCGCAGGACTTTTAGCGCGCGCGCCCGCATTGAAACCATTTGCCGCGATGCTGGCGCTGGCGCCGCGTCGCATTCCTCCCGCCTCCGCCTATGCCGCGGCGGCAAGCCACCCGCCGGTCGGCGAGAAACGCGGTCGCGTCGCGATCTTGACTGGCTGCGCGCAGCCGGTTCTCGATCCCGGGATCAACGAGGCAACAATCAGGCTCCTGACACGGCTTGGTGTTGAAGTCGTCGTTCCCAAGGGAGAGGTTTGTTGCGGCTCGCTCGTCCACCACATGGGACGGGAAGAGCAGGCATTGGCGAGCGCACGTGCCAACGTCGATGTGTGGACGCGTGAACTCGAAGAAGGCGGGCTCGACGCAATCATCATTACCGCTTCCGGCTGCGGCACGACGATCAAGGACTATGGCCATATGCTGCGGCTGGATGCTGCCTATGCCGAAAAGGCGGCACGCGTTTCGTCCTTGGCGAAGGACATCACGGAATATCTCGCATCGCTCGAGCTCCCCGCGCAGATGCCGAAGGGCATCATCGTCGCCTATCACTCTGCCTGCTCGATGCAACACGGTCAGAAAATCACGATGGCGCCGAAGCAGCTGTTGAAGGCGGCCGGATTCAATGTCCGCGATCCTGCCGAAGGTCACCTCTGCTGTGGGTCGGCGGGTACCTACAACATCATGCAATCCGACATTTCCGATGCGCTCAAGACCCGCAAGGTCAAGAACCTCGAAGCAACGAAGCCGCGTGTGATCGCAACCGGAAATATCGGCTGCATGATGCAGATCGCGACAGGGACGGCGATTCCGATCGTTCACACGGTGCAATTGTTGGATTGGGCCTACGGCGGAGATATGCCGGAGAAACTAAAGGATCTTCCGCTGGCTTAGAGGTGCCGGATCGTCCGGTGGTCTCGAAAGCCCATGCATCGCATAGCCCTTGCGACCCCGCATCCGCGGTTTGAGATCGGCGACCGGTTGCCCGGCCGCCTAATTGCTTGGCTTAGCCGCCGAAAATCGTCCGCAGCACGTCGATGCCGCGATCTTCGAAGCTGATTTCGCCCTGCTTGTTGCCAGGGCCGACGACGATGACCTTCGTGCCGACGGGCGCACGATCGTAAAGATCGATCACATCCTTGTTCATCATGCGGATGCAGCCGGACGACATGTTGAGCCCAATCGACCACGGCTGGTTGGTGCCGTGGATGCGGAAGCTCGTATCGTTGCCGCCCTTGTAGAGATACATGGCGCGGGCGCCAAGCGGATTGTCCTCGCCGCCTTCCTGGAAGGTCGGGAGGATGTGGCCCTTCGCCGCCTCGCGAACACGCATCTCAGCCGGCGGCGTCCAGCCCGGCCATTCTGCCTTGCGGCCGATCTTCACCACGCCCGACCAGCCGAAGCCCTCGCGCCCGACGCCGATGCCATAGCGCGTCGCGCGGTCCTTGGTTTCGACGAGATACAGGAACCTGTGGTTGGTATCGATGATGATCGTGCCGGGTGCCTCGTTGGTGATGAGGTGCACACGCTGGCGCTTGAACTGCGGCTTGACCGACTTCGGCGGTGCGGCGACCCGAACGACAGGCGCGCCATCGTGAGCGGGTGTAATCGGCTGCGCCGAGACCGATGCGGACATGGAAGTGACCAGAAGGCCGGTGGCCGCAAGAGCCGTCGCGAATTTCAGCATGGTTGATTCCCTCAAAGCAAAACCGGACCGAAGCTACCCTAACTTCGATCCAGTTCAAGATGTCGGCGCGGAATGAAACAGCTGCGATGTCTAATTGCAACTATTCTTGGCCGCGCGCCCGATATTCGGGAGCCTTTACATGACGATGACGCGGGTTCCAACCTTTACCCGCTCGTAAAGGTCAACGACATCCTCGTTGCGTAGCCGGATGCAGCCGGAGGAAACGGCGTTGCCGATCGTCCAGGGGGCGTTGGTACCGTGGATGCGGTAGAGCGTCGAACCGAGATACATGGCGCGCGCGCCAAGCGGATTCTCGGGACCGCCGTCCATGCGCGCCGGGAGATAGTGGCCCTTGGCGGCTTCGCGGCCAACCATTTCGGCTGGCGGCGTCCAGTCCGGCCATTCGGACTTGCGGGTAATCTTGTGCACGCCGGCCCATTCGAAGCCTGGCTTGCCGACGCCCACTCCGTAACGCCGCGCCTTGCCGCCCTCCATTACCAGGTAAAGGAAGCGGCTGTTGGTATCGATGACGATCGTGCCGGGCCGTTCCTTGGTGTCGTAGGTGACGATCTGCGGCAGAAATTGCGGCTCAAGCTGGCGGCGGACGACTGGGACGCCGGGATTGATGGCGGACACCGGTTGCGCCACGGCGGCCGGAGCGCGGCCGAAGACGCCGGATGTGAACAGACCGCGTTTCGGAAAGGCCGGTTGTCGGTAGACGACGGGACGAACCTTGCCGCCGAGCTGCATGACCCATGGGGCTGCAAGGTCCGGGCTTAGCACGACCGGCGGGCGCGTTGCATAACGGTCGTCGCCGAGCGCAGCGGTGGAAAAGACGCCGAGCATCGCTGCGGCGAGCAGAAGGGATTTCATCATCGGACGGACTCTCTACAAATGGCCGAAAATGCACGGACGGCAGCGGCCGCCTGCCGCCACGCTGCCACCGTTCCCGCCAGCGAATCGTAAATTTGAATTCATTCAAGTCCGAAGCGAGAGATAAACTTTTCGTCAGGGTTATCGTTCGGTTTGGAAAGAGAGTTTGCAAATGGTAAAGCCGGATTCGCAGCACGAAAGCGAAGCGGGATCATGAGCGATACGGGCATCATCATCGGCGAAGACGGCAAGAGCCGTTGTCACTGGCACGCCAACCTCCCGGATTACCTCAAGTATCACGACGAGGAATGGGGGCGGCCGGTAACGGATGACATCCGCCTCTTCGAGAAGATCTGCCTGGAGGGGTTCCAGTCCGGTCTCTCCTGGCTCACCATCCTGCGCAAGCGCGAGAATTTCCGCGCTGCCTTTGCCGGCTTCGACTTCGAGAAGGTTGCGCTCTTCGACGACAGCGATATCCAACGCTGCCTCGCCGATCCCGACATCGTGCGCCATCGAGGCAAGATCGTCTCGACGATCAACAACGCCCGCCGTGCGATCGAACTGAGGCAGGAGTTCGGGTCGCTCGCCCGGTATTTCTGGAGCTTCGAGCCCGGTCATAACGATAGGCCAAAGGTGGTCGATCGTGCCACTGTCATGGCCAACCCGACAACGCCGACATCGGTTCTCATTTCCAAGAATCTGAAGAAGCGCGGCTGGACGTTTGTCGGCCCAACCACAGTTTATGCCTTCATGCAGGCAATGGGTCTCGTCAACGATCACATCGAAGGTTGCTTCTGCCGCGTCGAAGTAGAGGCGATGCGTAATGCGCTGGTGCGCCCATGAAGGCGCTCGCGGCAACCGTCGCATTCTGCCTGGTGGCATCCGTAGCGTTCGGCCAGTCACCGGAGCTGCAGCCCGGCGAGCGACTGGAGAAGCTGCAGTTTCCGGCTGCAACCATGGAGCTCAAGGGCTGGACGAAGCTCGGCAACGGGCGGGTTTACACACTTCCCGTCAAGGCTGGCCAGCATGTGAAGATCAGCTTTGCGACCAAGAGCAAGTTTGCCTTCCTTTCGATCTTCGATCTGGCAACGCCCGACGAGGAGGCGATCTTTGGTACCGATGAGGATGGCACCAGCTACACCGTCACGGTGAAGGACAACACCACCTGGCTGCTGCGGCCCTATTATTCCAAGGCGTCGCCGCGCCGCGGCCTGGGCGCGCCCTACAGCATTCTCGTCGAGCCGCAGGCAACAGCGCCGCAGCCCACGGCTCCGGCTGAACAGCAATCGCCGTCGCCACTTTTCCCTTCAAGGCAGTAATGAGGGGCTAGCCCAGGCCTTCGATCAACCTGCGCAGTTCTCCGAGATGTTCGATCTTGCGAAAGCGCGGTGCGTCCTTCGGTTCCTCGACATGCTCGACGACCCAGGTGAGTTCGTGCGGCACGAAGACGCCGTAGCTGCCGGCGGCAATCGCGGGGACAATGTCTGATTTCAGCGAGTTGCCGACCATCATCGCCCGTTCCGGGCCACCGCCGACCTTGGAGAAGATCCGCCGGTAGGTCACGGCGGTCTTGTCGGAGACGATCTCGACGGCGTGGAAGAAGTCGCCAAGCCCGGATTGCGCGAGCTTACGCTCCTGATCGAAAAGATCACCCTTGGTGATCATCACCAGCAGGTAGTTTTCCGAGAGCGCCGCCAAGGTCTCCTGCACATGCGGCAGGGTCTCGACGGGGTGAGAAAGCAGGTCGCGGCCGGTGTCGAGGATATTGGCAATGACACTGGCGGGCACCTTGCCCTCGGTGACCTCGATCGCCGTCTCGATCATGGACAGCGTAAATCCCTTGATGCCGAAACCGTACTGCCGGAGATTGCGCTTCTCTGCCTCCAGCAAGCGCTCGGAAATTCTTGGACCATTTGCAAAATCGGCCAGCAATTCCGTGAAATGCGCCTCGGTAAGCCGATAGTATTGCTCGTTCTGCCAGAGCGTGTCGTCGGCATCGAAACCGATGGTCGTCAGCATGCGGGTCGTCATCGCCCATCTCCGAGTAATCTGGTTTGAATCTATTGAAAGATGGCCGCGATACAAGAGCATCGCAAAGCCGTGAGGCGAGTACACGGCATGTTGAAATGCCGCCGCCTCGCCTTACATCGATAGTGCCTTCCACGCGGCCGCATTCCGGCTGCTCCTGTCATGTGCAGGCCAACAACCAAAAAATGAACTCATCTGTCCGTAGGCAAGCCTGCGGTCGTCACAAGGAAATTTTCGACCATGCGTTACAATCAACTTGGAAATACGGGACTATTCGTCTCGGAAATCTGCCTCGGTACGATGACATTCGGCGCCGCCGGCGAAAACAACCTTTGGGGCTCGATCGCCGACGTCGACCAGAAAGCCGCCGATGAAATCGTTGCGAAGTCGCTGGCATCGGGCGTCAACTTCATCGACACGGCCGACGTCTATTCCTTCGGCGAATCCGAAAAGCTGCTCGGCCAGGCCCTGAAGAACCTCAGCGTTCCCCGTAAGGACGTGGTCATCGCCACGAAAGTCTATAGCACCATGGGCGACAAGCCGAACGACCGCGGCGCCTCGCGTGGCCACATCATGGATTCGGTCGAGGCCAGTCTGAAGCGGTTGCAGACCGATCATATCGATCTTTACCAGATCCATGCCACCGATCCGGTCACGCCGATCGACGAGACGCTGCGAGCCCTGGACGATCTCGTATCCCGCGGTCTCGTGCGCTATGTGGGTGTCTCCAACTGGCAGGCGTGGCGCATCGCCAAAGCGCTCGGCATCTCGGAACGTCGCGGTCTTGCCCGGTTCGAGACGGTACAGGCGTACTATTCGATCGCCGGCCGCGATCTCGAGCGTGACATCGTGCCGATGATGCAGGAGGAAAAGCTTGGTCTAATGGTCTGGTCGCCGCTGGCGGGCGGTCTTCTCTCCGGCAAGTACGGGCCGGGAGCGCCGGGCAACGGGGAAGGACGCCGCGCCTCGTTCGACTTCCCGCCGGTCGACAAGGATCGCGCCTGGGCCTGCGTTGCCGTGATGCGCGAGATCGCCGCGAAACACGGCACAAGCGTCGCGACCGTCGCGCTTGCCTACATCCTGGCGAAACCTTTCGTGACGACTGTCATCATCGGCGCAAAACGCGTCGAGCAGCTCGACCAGAACCTGGCGGCCGTCAACCTGAAGCTCGATGTGGACGACCTGAAGAAGCTGGACGAGGTCAGCGAACTCGCGCCCGAATATCCGGGCTGGATGCTGGCGCGGCAGGGGGCAGCCCGACGGCCGGAACCTTTCGAACCGAAGGCCTGATCAAGGCCTTGTGAAGGCGGACGCCGGGGCTTCGTGCTCCGGCGTCCTTTGCGATTACTTGCCGTGAGCCTTCAGCCAGGCCTGCATATCGGCGATCTCAGCCTCCTGGGCCTTGATGACGGCTTCCGCGAGCTTGCGAATTTCCGGATCCTTGCCGTACTCCAGCTCGATTTTCGCCATGTCGATCGCACCTTGATGGTGCGGGATCATGCCGCGGACGAAGTCGACATCGGCGTCGCCGCTATACTTCATCGTCATGTCCTTGTGCATTTTAGCGTTCGCCTGCGCAAAGGCGTGGCTCGATGCGCCGTGGTCGCCCATTGGCTTGCTCATGTCCATTTTCATCTCCTCTGCGAAGACGGGTGCGGACGAGAGTGCGAGCGTGGCCGCTATGGCGAGAACTTTCAGAGACATGGGATTTCCTTCCTCTGTCTGATACTGGAATTCAATGCGCGGCCGAAGCCGCAGCGTTCATGAAGACCGTCAGACAAGCCGGGGAGGCGGCGCCAGCGGTGCTGGGCGGGCATCCTGCATGGCGTGAGCCGGTCCGGGCGCAGGATAGGAAAACACCTGCTTGCCGGTCGCGGCGATGACGCTCAATGGCGGAATGACCAGGCAGGCCGAACAGAAGGGCATGTGCACCATACCGGCGGCCGAACAAGGATCCTGCTGCGCCGGCGACGACTTGGCCTTCTCGCCCATATCCATGCCGGCCATATGCTGATGCTCGGCGCTGGGCGTCGCAGCGACCGGCTGCATGGACAGGCATGTCGGACAGCCAGCCCATGCGGACATGGTGCCGAAGGCAAACCAGCCGAAAACCATCGCTATGATTGCAAGAAACCGCATATCGTCAAAATAGGTGCAGCGCGCGAAGAAGCCAAGCCCGCTTTATACACTTTGGCGAGAGAAGCGTCGGCCGACGTGCGGAGGCTGGCGCTAGTACGCGGCAACGACCTGATGGACGATCTGATAGTCATTGCTCTCTTCGCCGAGTGGCGCCACGGGCCACTGCCAGTTGGCCCGAACCGATGACAGCGCCACGCCGTGCAGCAGATCAGTCTCGTCATGAACCTTCCCCTGTCGGTCTATCACGGCATAGGAAACATCGGTAACCAGGCATGTCTTGCAGGGCGCTGCCTCAAGCGCCGACCGGTGCGCCTCGATCAGTTGTGCGACGGTATCGGCGGGCATGGCGCCGGCCTGTTCCGCCTCGTAGCGGCGTTGTGCGCCGCGACCGATCTGGGAGAGGAGATTGGCCGAGACGACGAAGTCGAGATACGGAACGCTTCTCAGGAACGCCAGCGGCTCTGGTTGTTTGCTCGCGGCAAGCTCGTCGTAGCCGGAGAGATCGCGCTCGATCAGCCGAACATTGCTGTGCCGCTTGAGCCGCAGCCAGAGGCGCACCGAGGCAAGATGCACGACATCGACGAGGACGACAGTGCCAAAGGTCCTGGCTAATTCCTCAATAGGCACGTCGCGGAGCAGGCCCGAGCCCAAAACGACCGCCGTCCTCCTCTGCCGCAACTCCGCAATGGCACTTCTCACAGCGTTCCGGCTTCGCTCCTCGTGCTCCGCCCATTGCCGGCTGCAACGGCCGGCGCGGGACCAGAGATTGACGGAGTATCGGATGAACCGGCGATGCGCCTTCAATGTCATCGGAACGGTGGCAGCATAGAGAAGCGCCTCGGCAATCATCGTGTAGCTCCCGCCATTCGATCCATTCTCTCTCGTTCAATCGATTCTGTGTTCCTGATCAAGGGCCTTCGCCCTTGCCGCACCCGGCCCTTTCCGCTAGGTAACCGCCACTGTCACAGCGAGCGGAATACCTTGGAAATGAACGACAAGCAGAAGAAACCACAAAAGCTCAAGGCCAGACTTCCCCGCGGCTTCGTCGATCGTTCGGCAGCCGACATTCGCGCCGTCAACGAAATGACCGCGAAGATCCGGGAAGTCTACGAGCATTATGGTTTCGATCCTGTCGAAACGCCGCTCTTCGAATACACCGACGCGCTCGGCAAGTTCCTGCCGGATGCCGACCGGCCGAACGAGGGCGTCTTCTCGCTGCAGGACGACGACGAGCAGTGGATGTCCTTGCGCTACGACCTGACGGCGCCGCTCGCCCGTCATGTTGCCGAGAATTTCAACGAGATCCAGCTGCCGTACCGCACCTATCGCGCCGGCTATGTCTTCCGCAATGAGAAGCCGGGCCCCGGTCGCTTCCGCCAGTTCATGCAGTTCGACGCCGATACGGTCGGTGCGCCGGGCGTGCAGGCCGATGCGGAAATGTGCATGATGATGGCCGATACGCTGGAAGCCCTCGGCATCAAGCGCGGCGACTACGTGATCCGCGTCAACAACCGCAAAGTTCTCGACGGTGTTCTCGAAGCAATCGGTCTCGGCGGCGATGACAAGGCCGGCCAGCGCCTCAACGTGCTACGCGCCATCGACAAGCTCGACAAGTTCGGTCTCGAGGGCGTTGCTCTCCTGCTTGGTCCCGGCCGCAAGGACGAGTCTGGCGACTTCACCAAGGGTGCTGGTCTCGACCAGGGACAGATCGACAAGGTTCTCTTCTTCGTCGGGATCAAGGACTATACCGAAAGCGCTGGCCAGCTTGCCGAGCTGGTTGCCGGAACGTCCAAGGGTGCGGAAGGCGTCGAGGAGCTGAACTTCATCGGCGCATTGGTGCGAAGCGCCGGCTATCAGTCGGATCGCGTCAAGATCGACCCCTCGGTTGTTCGCGGCCTCGAATATTACACCGGCCCGGTTTACGAAGCCGAGCTCCTCTTCGACGTGACTAACGAGAAGGGCGAGAAGGTCGTCTTCGGTTCCGTCGGTGGCGGCGGTCGCTACGACGGTCTCGTGTCCCGCTTCATGGGCCAGCCCGTGCCGGCCACTGGCTTCTCGATTGGCGTCTCTCGCCTGATGACGGCGCTGAAGAACCTCGGCAAGCTCGGCCAGGCCGAGGTCATCGAGCCGGTTCTGGTCACTGTCATGGACGGCGATGTCGAGTCGATGGGCCGCTACCAGCACATGACGCAGGAATTGCGCAAGGCTGGCATCCGCGCCGAGATGTTCCAGGGCAACTGGAAGAAGTTCGGCAATCAGCTGAAATATGCCGACCGCCGCGGCTGCCCCGTCGCCATTATCCAGGGCGGTGACGAGCGGGCGCAGGGCGTCGTGCAGATCAAGGACCTGATCGAAGGCAAGCGCCTGTCCGGCGAGATCGAGGACAACGCCAGCTGGCGCGAAGCGCGCGTCGCACAGGAGACAGTTGCCGAAGGCGACCTCGTCGCCAAGGTGAAGGAAATTCTGGCGGCGCAGGCCGAAGACCGCAACAGGGCGGGCTGAGATGGCCCTGATCAACCTGCCGGACTTCTCCGGCGAGCTCCTCTCAGAGTTTGCGGCGCGAAAGACGGAGCGGGTAGATACGCCCGTCATCCAGCCGGCCGAACCATTTCTTGACATCGCCGGCGAGGATCTTCGCCGGCGCATTTTCATGACCGAAAGCGAGACGGGCGCCAGCCTTTGCCTGCGGCCGGAGTTCACGATCCCCGTCTGCCTGCGCCACATCGAGAGCGCGACCGGCACGCCGAAGCGCTATTCCTATCTAGGCGAAGTTTTCCGCCAGCGGCGTGAAGGCGGCAACGAGTTCTATCAAGCCGGGATCGAGGATCTTGGCGACATCAATATTGCCGCTGCCGACGCGCGTGCGATCGGTGATGCGATCGGCGTGCTGGAGCGCGTCGTTCCCGGCAAGCGTCTTGCGGTGACACTCGGCGATCAGGCTGTCTTCGAAGCAGTGGTGCAGGCGCTTGGCCTGCCGCTCGGCTGGCAGAAGCGCCTGATCCATGCCTTCGGCAACATGAGCCAGCTCGAAGCTCTGCTGGCAAGCCTCGTCAGCCCTCAGTTCGTAACTGGATTGAGTGACGAGATGGCACATCTGATTGCCGCCGACGATGAAGCAGCACTTGTTGCACACATAGATGCGACGATGCAGGCGACGGGCTATTCGACGAATGCCAGCCGTTCGCCGCTCGAAATCGCGCGCCGTCTGAAGGAAAAGCTGATCCTCTCCGAAACGCGCCTCGATGATGCGGCCTTCCGCGTGCTGGAAGAATTCCTGTCGCTGAACGTACCGCTGATCAATGCTTCGGCGGCCTTGGCCGGTTTTGCCGACGCCGCGGGCCTCAAGCTCGGCAACGCGCTGGCGCGTTTCGACGGCCGCGTGGCCGCTCTGGCCAATGCCGGCGTCGATTTGGCGCTGATCGATTACCGCGCAGCCTTCGGGCGTCCGCTGGATTACTACACCGGCCTGGTTTTCGAGATCGGCGTCCAGGGCACGTCGGCGGTTCTCGCCGGTGGGGGCCGTTTCGATCGCCTGATGACCTTCCTGGGCGCCAAGGAACGCATTCCCGCCGTCGGCTTCTCGCTCTGGCTGGATCGCATCGAAGCCGAGAGGGCCGTATGATGACGATTACCATCGCATTGCCCTCCAAGGGCCGGATGAAGGACGATGCCTCGGCGATCTTCGAACGCGCCGGGATCAGGATCACCGCTGTCGGCAACGATCGCTCCTATCGCGGACGCGTCGAAGGTTGGGACGACGTCGAAGTTGCCTTCCTTTCCGCCTCCGAGATTTCCCGTGAACTTGGCAGCGGCACCGTCGATTTCGGTGTCACCGGCGAAGACCTTGTCCGCGAGGGCCTGGCGGAGGCCGACAAGCGCGTCGAGATCTGCGCGCGTCTCGGATTCGGCCATGCCGATGTCGTGGTTGCCGTTCCTGAAATCTGGCTCGACGTCGACACTATGGCCGATCTCGGCGATGTTGCTTCCGACTTTCGCGCCCGTCACGGCCGGCGCCTGGCGATTGCCACGAAATACTGGCGGCTGACGCAGCAATTCTTCTCCAGCCAGCACGGCATCCAGCTCTACCGGATCGTCGAAAGCCTTGGGGCAACGGAAGGGGCGCCTGCCTCGGGATCGGCCGATATCATCGTCGACATCACCTCGACTGGTTCGACTCTTCGCGCGAACAACCTGAAGATCTTGTCCGACGGCGTCATCCTTCGCTCCCAGGCCTGCTTCGTCAGGGCACGCAAGGAAAGCCACGCGAACGACGCGACCGTTCAGCGGCTGATCGACGCCGTTCGCTCGGCACTCTGACCATCGCCAAATCAACACACGAAAAAACCCGCCGTCTGGTGACGGCGGGTTTTTCATGCTTGGGAGGATGCTTGATCGCTTAGGCGACTGCGTAGGCGCCGCGGCGTGCGTCGAGCGAGTAGAGGCCCGGGCCGACAATGGCGAGGAAGATGTAAGCGCCGGCCAGCGTGAAGTTCTTCATGACCATGATCTGGTTCAGGGCGTTGATCCAGCCGAGAGCGGCAGCCGGGAAATCCGGAACGTTGACCGTCGGCAGGTGGAAGACGACAGCGGTGAAGATACAAAAGGCTGCGAGCAGCCAGCCGACGATCTTCGTCTGGTAGCCGACGAGAACCGCGAGGCCAGTTACAAATTCAAAGGCGCCTGCGAGATAGGTCAGGGCAGTCGACGCCGGAAGGCCAGCACCGGCGATCATGCCAGCGGTTCCAGCCGGATCGGTCAGCTTGCCGAAGCCGGCAAGGATGAACATGAACGACAAGAGGACGCGAGCGACAAGAATGACAATATTGTTGGTATTCGACATGAACGTTGTCTCCGTTGAATGGCGTTTGAGGTTGTTGTGCCCCGGCACGGTTGCAACCCCGGATGCCACTTTGTCGCCTTTTTTTGCTGTTGTGGAAAGATAGACGGAAAGGGACACTTCGTTCTCTATTATTGAACGACCGATCTTGGCGAAGTCGGCTTGCCATCGATGGTGCGCCTCTTTTATGGTCGGCCGCCCAAGATGGAGACCCCGATGGCAGATCTTTCCGCATTTCCGATCACGACGCGCTGGCCAGCAGCGAACCCGGATATCATCCAGCTTTACTCGTTGCCAACCCCGAACGGCGTGAAGATATCGATTGCGCTTGAAGAGCTTGGCTTGTCCTATGAACCGCATCTGATCTCGTTCAGCACGAACGACCAGAAGTCGCCGGAATTCGTATCGCTCAATCCCAATGGCCGCATCCCGGCAATCATCGATCCCAATGGCCCCGATGGAAAGCCGATCGGCATTTTCGAATCCGGTGCCATCCTGCTCTATTTGGCAGAGAAGACAGGCAAACTCATTCCATCAGATACAGCCGGGCGCTACGAGACGATCCAGTGGGTCTTCTTCCAGATGGCCGGTATCGGACCGATGTTCGGACAGTTCGGGCACTTCTACAAATTCGCGGCCGATAAGGTTGCCAACAACTCGTATCCGATGGAGCGCTACCGCGACGAATCAAAGCGGCTTCTGAGCGTACTGGAAGCACGCCTCCAGGGTCGCCAGTGGATCATGGGCGATCTCTACACGATCGCCGATATCGCCACCTTCCCGTGGCTCCGCGGTGCCGACATCTTCTACGGCGGGCGTGAGGTGTTGGATTATAAGAGCTTCCCGGCCGTGATGGACTGGCTAGAGCGCTGCATCGCCCGGCCGGCCTCGGAAAAGGGGTTGAATATCCCGGCACGGCCTGCGTAAATCTGAGGCAAATATGCAAAAAGCCGGTCCAAAAGGCCGGCTTTTTTCATGTGCGGGAGCGTCTATTGGCGCCTGGCAAACTCGCCGCCGGTATTCGTCTTGAAACGAGGGAAGATGAAAACACCGAGCATGCTGCCGTGATTAGCATCGTCGTGGCCGTTCGACTCGCCCATGCAGAACAACGGCTGACGGAAGCCATTCGACATCATGATGGTGGTCGAGAAACAGAAGGATGAGGAGAGCGTCGCAGCCTGCTCGAAGAGTTCCAGGATGTGATCGTGATCCTTCGGATCGTAGCAGCGCATGAGGCTCAGGAGCCCGCATACCCGCGCCGGGAGTCCGTGCAGCAGGGCGCTCCATTCCTTGAGGCGGATCACGCCGCTGGACAGGTCTCCGACCCAGGTTTCCGAAATGGAAAACTGCGCCAGCATTTCAGGATCATGATTGCTGATATCCAGTGAGCCCGGCATAAGCGGTGCCGCGGCGTTGGTTCTCGCGATTTTGAACAAATTTTTCCCCAGCTTAGGTGCGGCTTCCCCCGCCGCACGTCCGGCAAAAATGAGCAGGTTCATGTTGCACCGCGCATCATGCTCGGGCGACCGGGAAATGGGGTCTGGATTGCCGGTTCTTCTCACGGAACCGCTTCCAATTTCACGGGGGCGTTACTCAACTTCTAATATATTTTTCGGGAAGGGGTTGTCCCGAATCCTACGTCGCATTCTCGTGGTCAGGATCGATGCGCATCGTGACCCATCGGCTGATGACACGCGCCGAATGCGAGGGGATTTATAGGCACTTTCATGCAAACGGCAATCCGCTTTTTGCATAATGCCGATCGCTACTGTGAGTGGAAAAACAACCGTGAAAGTATGGGGGACGCGAAAAAGAGCAAAAAAATGCGCAGATGCCGAAGTGCAACCGGTTTCAATGCTCTCCTGAGCTCTGAAATGTGCATAAAATTGCAGCGAACGGATAACACAGCTTTTGGAAGAAATAATGCAGGCTCACAAGCTCTGCGAAAGCTTCGCCGAATGCGAGGCGCATTCAGATATACGGTTAAACGTTTCACCTGACGATTGAAAAAGCTCACCTGGCGAATCATGCGCCGGAACGAAAAAGGGCGGTCCGAAGACCGCCCTTCCTATTCCGGGAAAACCAGGAGATAGATCGGTGAAGCTTTATGGACGCTTCAGCGATAGGCTTTCGCCTATCACATCATGTCCATGCCGCCCATGCCGCCCATGCCGCCCGGCATGCCAGCCGGAGCGTCCTTCTTCGGCAGTTCGGCGATCATGGCTTCGGTGGTGATCAGCAGCGAAGCAACCGAAGCTGCGTCTTGCAGAGCCGTGCGAACAACCTTGACCGGGTCGACGATACCCATGGCGATCATGTCGCCGTATTCGCCGGTCTGGGCGTTGTAACCGAAGTTGTCCTGACCCTTCTCGAGGATCTTGCCAACAACGATCGATGCTTCGTCACCAGCGTTCTCGGCGATCTGACGGGCCGGAGCCTGCAGAGCGCGGCGAACGATGTTGATGCCAGCTTCCTGGTCGTCGTTCTCGCCCTTGACGGAGATCTTGGCGGAGGAACGCAGCAGGGCAACGCCGCCGCCCGGTACGATACCTTCCTGAACAGCAGCGCGCGTCGCGTTGAGCGCGTCGTCGATGCGGTCCTTCTTTTCCTTCACTTCGACTTCCGTCGAACCGCCGACGCGGATGACTGCAACGCCACCAGCGAGCTTAGCAAGACGCTCCTGCAGCTTTTCGCGGTCGTAGTCGGAGGTGGTTTCTTCGATCTGGGCCTTGATCTGGGCAACGCGGCCTTCGATGTCGGACTTGGCGCCCGAACCGTCGACGATCGTCGTGTTTTCCTTGGAGATCGAAACCTTCTTGGCGCGGCCGAGCATGTCGAGGGTAACCGACTCGAGCTTGATGCCGAGGTCTTCGGAGATGACAGTGCCGCCCGTGAGGATCGCGATGTCTTCGAGCATGGCCTTGCGGCGATCGCCGAAGCCAGGAGCCTTGACAGCAGCAATCTTCAGGCCGCCACGCAGCTTGTTGACGACGAGCGTAGCAAGAGCTTCGCCTTCGACGTCTTCAGCGATGATGAGGAGCGGCTTTCCGGTCTGAACGACAGCTTCGAGAACCGGGAGCATGGCCTGGAGGTTCGAGAGCTTCTTCTCGTGCAGGAGGATGAAGGCGTCTTCGAGATCAGCGATCATCTTTTCCGGGTTGGTGACGAAGTACGGGCTGAGGTAGCCGCGGTCGAACTGCATGCCTTCGACGACTTCGAGTTCGGTTTCAGCGGTCTTGGCTTCTTCGACGGTGATAACGCCTTCGTTGCCGACCTTCTGCATTGCTTCAGCAATGTCGAGACCGATCTGCTTTTCGCCGTTTGCGGAGATCGTGCCGACCTGGGCAACTTCTTCCGAGGTGTTGATCTTCTTGGCCTTGGCCTGGAGATCCTTCACGACTTCAGCAACAGCGAGGTCAATGCCGCGCTTCAGGTCCATCGGGTTCATGCCGGCTGCAACAGCCTTGGCGCCTTCGCGAACGATCGCCTGAGCGAGAACCGTTGCGGTCGTCGTGCCGTCGCCGGCGATGTCGTTGGTCTTCGAAGCAACTTCGCGGACCATCTGGGCGCCCATGTTTTCGAACTTGTCTTCCAGTTCGATTTCCTTGGCGACCGAAACGCCGTCCTTGGTGATGCGCGGAGCGCCGAAGGACTTGTCGATGATGACGTTACGACCCTTCGGGCCGAGCGTTACCTTCACTGCGTCAGCGAGAATGTCGACGCCACGCAGCATCTTTTCGCGCGCGGTGCGGCCGAATTTGATTTCTTTAGCTGCCATGATTGAAACTCCTGAATTCGAGTTGTCCGGGCTATGGGCCCGTAGCTAAAATCGGAAAGGGGAAAAACGGCTGATTAGCCGATGATGCCCATGATGTCGGCTTCCTTCATGATCAGAAGGTCTTCGCCGTTGATCTTGACTTCAGTGCCGGACCACTTGCCGAACAGAACGCGATCGCCAGCCTTGACGTCGAGAGCGACGACCTTGCCGGACTCGTCACGAGCGCCGGAACCGACGGCGACGATTTCGCCTTCCTGCGGCTTTTCCTTGGCGGTGTCGGGAATGATGATGCCGCCCTTGGTCTTTTCTTCGGACTCAACGCGACGGACAACGACGCGATCGTGAAGGGGGCGGAAATTGGTGCTTGCCATTGTCTAATCCCTCGATCAAATGACACTCGCAGGCCGAGAGCGGCCCGCACGGATGGGTGTTAGCACTCGTGCTTGGTGAGTGCTAGCGAGGCAGCATTTAGGAGTGGCCCAACGGGGAGTCAAGAACGGCCGCAATTTTTCTTCGCCGTCCTCACAAACAGCCTTAACAGCAAATCCTTGTCGGAAGTGCGACAGGCTGCGTTCTCTCCGAGATTTCCGAACGTCCTGAAGCTGGAGAGCTTTTGTATCCCCGGAACGTTTGCGGCACCCGCGGGGCGAGTGGCGTCAGGATTGCCGCGCATACACGCCGATGGTATCGAGCAGCTTGGGGCAGGGGGCGGCAACCGTGAACAAAACGATCGCGGCGGACGAAATCATAGCGGTACCGACACTTGGGGAGGCGGCGCGTGTATGGGCGCGCATCGGCTGCTTGGGCTTCGGCGGGCCGGCCGGTCAGATCGCCCTGATGCACACGACGATTGTCGATGAGAAGCGCTGGATTTCCGAGGAGCGCTTCCTGCACGGATTGAATTTCTGCATGCTGCTGCCTGGCCCGGAGGCTCAGCAACTGGCCACCTATATCGGCTGGCTGATGCACGGCGTGCGCGGCGGCCTCATTGCCGGCTTGTTGGTTGTATTGCCGGGCTTCCTTGTCATCCTGATGCTGTCGAGCCTCTACGCCGTCTTTCAGGAGGCCGCGTGGCTTCCCGCGCTTTTCTTCGGAGCAAAGGCTGCCGTTTTGGCAATCGTCATCGAGGCCTTGCTCCGGGTGCGGCGCCGAGCGCTGAGGGAGCGCTTTCATTATTATGTGGCCGGAGCGTCGTTCCTGGCTCTCTTCTTCCTGAACTTGCCGTTTCCTCTGGTTATCATCCCGGCCGGAGCAGTAGGCTTGTTATGGATGAAGTATTCCAAGCGTCGATTGGCAGCGCCGGTCTTGCCGCAAGCCTCTTCGCGCACGCATTTTCCCGCGGTTACGACGCATGTGATCGCAAGGCCTCTTGTGGTGCTCGTGTTCTGGATCCTTGTCTGGCAGTCGCCACTCTTTTTCATTCGCGGCCTCGATGTACCGACGGACCTGATCGCCGAAACCCTGAGCGGCGAAACCAATGTTTTCGGCGCGGTCTTCATCTTCTTCTCCAAGATGGCCGTCTTCACCTTCGGAGGCGCGTACGCCGTCCTCTCCTATGTCGGCCAGGTCGCCGTCGGCCATTACGCCTGGCTTCAGCCGGCCGAGATACTCGATGGACTGGCACTTGCCGAGACGACGCCCGGGCCACTTGTTCTTGTTCTCTGTTTTGTCGGATTTCTCGCCGGCTATCGCAACCCGCTCGCCATGGCGCCGCTTGCCGGGGGCTTCCTTGGTGCCTTCCTCGCCGGCTGGGCGACCTTCGTGCCGAGCTTCATCTGGATCTTCGCCGGGGCTCCCTACATCGAGAAGCTGCGCAGCAACGAAAACCTCTCGTCGGCCCTTTCGGCGATCACCGCGGCGGTAGTCGGCGTCATCCTCAACCTTGCCCTTTGGTTCGGTCTGCACGTGCTCTTCGCCGAAGTTGGCCGTGCCGCACTCCTGTCCGGGAAAACCGGTCTGCCAATCGTCAGCGTCGCATGGCCGGAGTGGCGGACCCTCGATATCGCGGCGCTTGGGATCTTTGTAATGGCGTGCGTGATGCTCTTCCGATTCGAGAAGGGCCTCCTGACGATACTTGCTGTGTCGACTGCCGCAGGCCTGCTAATCAAAACGGGCGAGGCCCTTCTCTAATCGACGAGCACAGTTTTTTGCCGTTGCTCACTGCAAAATGCCTTGCCATCCCGGCATGCCTTTGCGATGTCACCTTGACTTAACGACAGCGGGAAATCGGAATGGCCAAGCGGATCGAGAACTTTGCAGAAATCACCAGCCACTACGACGCGGTGTTCTGCGATGTCTGGGGCGTCTTGCACAATGGAGTCGATCCCTTTCCCAAGGCGGCTGCGGCGCTGGAAGCAGCGCGCGGCGAGGGGCTAACCGTCGTTCTCATCACCAATTCGCCGCGCATCGCTCCGCAGGTCGTGACGCAGCTTCGCCAGATCGGCATCCAGGATGGCGCCTATGACCGCATCGTCACATCGGGCGACGTCACGCGGGGCCTGATCGCCGAGGGTCCGAAGAAGGTATTTCTGCTTGGACCGGATCGCGACGAGGCGATCATCGAGGGCCTTGGTGTCGAGCGCGTCGAGGCCAAGGATGCGGACTCGGTCGTCTGCACGGGCTTCTTCGACGACGAAACCGAGACCCCGGAAGACTACACCAAGATGCTGAAGGCATTTCAGGCGCGTGGCGTGCCGATGATCTGTGCCAATCCCGATCTGGTTGTCGAGCGCGGCCACAAGATCATCCCCTGCGCCGGCGCGATGGCGGCGTATTACAATCAGCTCGGTGGCCAAACGCGCATTGCCGGCAAGCCGCACAAGCCGATCTACGAGGCCGTGCTATCTGCCGCCCGCGAAGCCCACGGGGACTTTCCGCTGAACCGTGTGCTTGCGATCGGAGACGGTATGCCGACCGATGTTCGCGGCGCTCTCGATTACGGGCTTGATCTCCTCTATATCAGCGGCGGCATCCACGCGACGGAATATACGCTGAATGGAGTGACCGACGAGGCGATCCTCACCGCCTATCTGGAGCGCGAACGAGCGACGCCGAAGTGGTGGATGCCCCGCCTCGCATAACGAGCCTCGCAAGAGAAAAGCCAGCCGATGACCGTTTTTCACCGCAACGAAACCCGCGAACCCCTGCCGGCCCATCTGCATGGCGGCGTGATTGCCATCGGCAACTTCGACGGTGTGCATCGGGGCCATCAGTCCGTGCTCAACCGGGCCTTGGAGATATCGAGGCAGCGGGGCATTCCGGCACTGGTCCTGACGTTTGAGCCACATCCCCGCACTGTCTTCCGCTCGGAGCAGCCGGTCTTTCGCTTGACGCCGGCGCCGCTCAAGGCGCGCATCCTCGAAGCGATCGGCTTCAATGCCGTCATCGAATATCCCTTCGACCGGGAGTTCTCACAGCGCTCGGCGGACGATTTCATCCATTCGATCCTCAAGGATTGGCTCAGCGCATCCGAGGTCGTGACCGGCTTCAACTTTCATTTCGGCCGCGGCCGGGAAGGCGGCCCGGCCTTCCTGATGGATGCCGGCCAGAAATACGGCTTTGGCGTGACGCTGATCGACGCGTTTCGTGACGAGAATACCGACGTCGTCTCCTCGAGCCACGTTCGCGAATTGTTGAGGGATGGCAATGTCAGCGAGGCGGCGGCGATGCTCGGCTATCACTATACGGTGGAAGCGGAAGTCATCGGCGGCGAGAAGCTTGGCCGTCAGCTCGGCTTTCCGACCGCGAATATGCGGTTGCCCGCCGAAGCAGACATTCAGGCGGGCATCTATGCCGTGCGCTTCCGCCTTGCCGATGGCACGCTCTATGATGGTGTCGCCAGCTACGGTCGCCGACCGACGGTCACCGACAATGGCGCGCCACTGCTCGAGACGTATCTCTTCGATTTCAGCGGCGACCTCTACGGGCAGCTCTGCTCCGTGTCCTTCCTCGGCTATCTGCGCCCGGAACTGAAGTTCGATGGCCTCGACCCCCTCGTGGAGCAGATGAACCGCGACAAGGAGGAGGCGAGTGCGCTGCTGACAGGCGTACAGCCGCTCGGCGAGCTCGACCGCAAGATCTGCTTCGCCTGAAGGTTCAGACGCTTTCGAAAATTGCGGCCCTTTCGGGACGACGGCCGTTGCCGTGTGGGGGCAGGGGTCTATGTCATCTGTTTGATTAGACGCGGATTCGCTGCGCCCCCAAGCACCGAAAGGCAATCATCAAATGGATAAAAGGTTTGGAACAGCAGCCTGCTGGCTGCTCATCATTCCCTATATCGGGCTCCTTTGGGTTCCCTTCTACAACTTTCACGACCCGGTTCTCTTCGGTTTCCCATTCTTCTACTGGTATCAGCTCGCCTGGGTGCCGGTTACCGCTTTCCTGACCTGGATCGCCTACCGGAGCATGCGCAATGACGACTGAACTCAACACCACCGCGCTTGCCGTCTTCGTTTTCTTCTTCGTGCTCGTCACGGTGATGGGGTTTGTCGCCACCCACTGGCGAAGGCCGAAGACGCTTGCCCATATCGACGAGTGGGGCCTTGGTGGCCGCAGCTTCGGCATCTGGATCACCTGGTTTCTGGTCGGCGGCGACTTCTACACCGCCTACACGGTCATCGCTGTTCCGGCGCTGGTCTATACGGTTGGCGCCTACGGTTTCTTCGCGCTGCCCTACACCATTATTGTCTATCCCTTCGTCTTCATGGTCATGCCGCTCCTTTGGCAGCGGGCGAAAGACTTCGGCTACGTGACCGCCGGTGACGTGGTTCACGGCCAATTTGGTTCGCGCGGGCTGGAGCTTGCCGTCGCTGTAACCGGTGTCATCGCCACGATGCCATACATCGCGCTGCAGCTCGTCGGCATGACCGCCGCGCTGAAGGCGCTGGGGCTGCATGGCGAGGTACCACTGGCGATCGCCTTCATTGTGCTGGCGCTCTACACCTATTCGGCTGGCCTGCGGGCGCCGGCACTGATCGCCTTCGTCAAGGACATCATGATCTACATCGTGGTGATCGCCGCCGTGGCGCTCATTCCCTCGAAGCTTGGCGGCTATGCCAATGTCTTTGCTGCCGCTGATGCCGCGTTCCAGGCAAAGGGTTCCGGCAGCCTGCTTCTTCAGCCCAACCAGTATGTCGCCTACGCGACGCTGGCCCTCGGCTCGGCGCTTGCGGCCTTCATGTATCCGCATACGCTGACTGGCATCTTCGCCTCCAACAGCGGCAACACCATCCGCAAGAATGCTGCGTTGCTGCCGGCCTATACACTGCTGCTCGGCCTTCTGGCACTGCTCGGCTACATGGGACATGCCGCAGGCTTGAAGCTGGACAACGCCAACGATGTCGTGCCGGCGCTCTTCCAGACGCTGTTCCCGAGTTGGTTCGCGGGCTTCGCCTTCGCGGCGATTGCGATCGGCGCGCTGGTACCGGCGGCGGTGATGAGCATCGGCGCGTCCAACCTCTTCACCCGCAATTTCTGGAAGGCCTATGTCAATCCTCAGGTGACAGATGCCGGCGAGGCAAAGGTCGCGAAGGTGACGTCGCTCGTCGTCAAGGTCGGTGCGCTTCTTGTCATCCTTTTCCTGCCGACCCAATTCGCGCTCGACCTTCAGCTTCTCGGCGGCGTCTGGATCCTCCAGACGTTTCCGGCGCTGGTCTTCGGCCTCTACACCAATTGGTTCCGCGCGCCCGGTCTGATCGCAGGCTGGTTCGTCGGCTTCTTCGGTGGCACGCTCTTCGTCTGGATCAACGGCCTGAAACCGCTGCAGCCTGTCACCATCGGAGAGACCTCGTTTACCGTCTATATCGGCCTCCTGGCATTGGCGTTGAACGTCATCGTCGCCGTCATCGTCAATGTGCTGATCCCGGCAAAAGTGACGGCGCGCGCCTGATCGTCCCCCGAAAACAGAAGCCGCGGGCGGGCAAGTTCGCGGCTTTTCCATGCGATGACCTCATGGAATCCCTCTTCCTTTTCCCTGCAAAAGCGCCTATGAACCGGCGCGATGAACAAGTTCCGGCTGGCGATCACGATACGAATTATCGGCCCGGCCTTCCGCGCGCGCTAAGCGGCCGGAAGGTCCGGGTTTTCGGCGCTTGGACGACGAGCGCCTCCGTCACCAATTTTCAAGCCCGTTGCGCCCGCTCCCGTGGCGCCTAGAGACGATTGCTAGACATGACCGATACAGCCGAAAAAGTTGACTATTCGAAGACCCTCTATCTGCCGGAAACAGACTTCCCGATGCGCGCCGGTCTGCCGCAGAAGGAGCCGGAAACCGTTGCCCGCTGGCAGCAGATGGGCCTCTACAAGAAGTTGCGCGCTTTCGCCGCCGGCCGCGAAAAGTTCGTGCTCCACGATGGCCCTCCCTATGCCAACGGCAACATCCACATCGGCCACGCGCTGAACAAGATCCTCAAGGACGTCATCAACCGCTCGTTCCAGATGCGCGGTTTCGACGCCAACTACGTTCCCGGCTGGGACTGCCATGGCCTCCCGATCGAATGGAAGATCGAGGAAAAGTACCGCGAGAAGGGCAAGAACAAGGACGAGGTTCCGGTCAACGAATTCCGCCAGGAATGCCGTGACTTTGCCGCCAGTTGGATCAAGGTGCAGTCGGAGGAATTCAAGCGCCTCGGCATCGAGGGAGACTTCGACAACCCCTACACCACGATGAACTTCCACGCTGAATCGCGCATCGCCGGCGAACTCCTGAAGATCGCGAAGTCCGGCCAGCTCTATCGCGGCTCCAAGCCGATCATGTGGTCGGTCGTCGAGCGCACGGCGCTCGCGGAAGCCGAAGTCGAATACGCCGATGTCGAAAGCGACATGATCTGGGTGAAGTTCCCGGTGGCTGACGGCCCCAACGAACTCAAGGACGCCTTCGTGGTGATCTGGACGACGACGCCGTGGACGATCCCGGGCAACCGCGCGATCGCCTATTCCTCGCGCTATAGCTACGGCCTCTACGAGGTCGAAACGGCCGAGAACGACTTCGGACCGCAGCCCGGTGAACGGCTGATCTTCGCCAAGCGTCTCGCAGAAGAGTCGGCCGCGAAGGCGAAGGTGACCCTCAAGTTCGTCCGCGATGTCGCGGCGGCGGAATTTGCCGCGATCACCTGCGCACACCCTCTGCATGGCCTTGGCGGTGGCTATCACTTTGAAGTGCCGCTCCTCGACGGCGACCATGTCACCGACGAGACGGGCACCGGCTTCGTCCACACCGCGCCGAGCCATGGTCGCGAAGACTTTGACGCCTGGATGGACAACGCCCGGGCACTCGAAGCGCGCGGCATTTCGTCCGCGATCCCGTTCCCGGTCGACGATGCCGGCTTCTTCACGGCCGACGCGCCCGGCTTCGGTCCGGACGCCGAGGGCGGTGCTGCTCGCGTCATCGACGACAAGGGCAAGAAGGGCGATGCCAACGAGCGTGTCATCAAGGGGCTGATCGGTCGCCATGCGCTGTTTGCGCGCGGCCGCCTCAAGCACTCCTATCCGCATTCCTGGCGTTCGAAGAAGCCGGTCATCTTCCGCAACACGCCGCAGTGGTTTGTCTACATGGACAAGGAACTCGGCGACGGCTCGACGCTGCGTTCGCGCGCATTGAACGCGATCGACGCAACCCGCTTTGTGCCGGGAGCCGGCCAGAACCGCCTGCGCGCCATGATCGAACAGCGCCCCGATTGGGTCCTGTCGCGTCAGCGCGCCTGGGGCGTGCCGATCTGCCTGTTCGTCGATGATGACGGCGGCATCCTGCAGGATGATGCCGTCAACGCCCGCATCCTGAAAGCCTTCGAGAACGAGGGCGCCGATGCCTGGTTCGCCAATGGTGCTCGCGAGCGCTTCCTGGGCGAGAAGGCGAATCAGCCCTGGACGCAGGTGATGGACATCCTCGACGTCTGGTTTGACTCGGGCTCGACCCACACCTTCACGCTGGAAGATCGTCCCGACCTGAAATGGCCGGCCGATGTCTATCTCGAGGGATCGGACCAGCACCGTGGCTGGTTCCACTCGTCACTGCTGGAAAGCTGCGCGACGCGCGGCCGTGCGCCTTACAATGCCGTCGTCACCCATGGCTTCACCATGGATGAGAAGGGCGAAAAGATGTCGAAGTCCAAGGGCAACACCGTCACCCCGCAGGAGGTGATGAAGGATGCCGGCGCAGACATCCTCCGTCTTTGGGTCATGACGACGGACTATTGGGAAGACCAGCGCCTCGGCAAGGCGATCATTCAGACGAATATCGACGCCTATCGCAAGCTGCGCAACACGATCCGCTGGATGCTCGGCACGCTGGCACACGACAAGGGCGAGGTTATTGCGCTTGCCGATCTGCCGGAACTCGAGCAGCTGATGCTGCATCGTCTGGCGGAACTCGATCAGCTCGTCCGCGAAAGCTACGACGCCTTCGAGTTCAAGAAGATTGCCCGCGGGCTCATCGACTTCGCCAACGTCGAGCTGTCGGCCTTCTACTTCGACGTCCGCAAGGATGCGCTCTACTGTGATGCGCCGTCGAGCCTGCGCCGTCGTTCGGCCCTGCATGTCATTCGCACCATCTTCGAATGCATGGTGACCTGGCTGGCGCCGATGCTGCCGTTTACGACGGAAGAGGCCTGGCTGTCGCGCAATTCTTCGGCTGTATCGGTTCACCTCGAGCTGTTCCCGACCATTCCGGCCGAATGGAAGAACGAGGCACTCGCCGAGAAGTGGAAGAAGATCCGCGCCGTTCGTACGGTCGTTACCGGCGCGTTGGAAATCGAGCGCAAGGACAAGCGCATCGGCTCTTCGCTGGAGGCTGCCCCGGTTGTCCACGTCGCCGATGCGGAGCTCCTGAAGGCACTTGAGGGTCAGGACTTCGAGGAAATCTGCATCACTTCGGGCATCGTCGTAGACAGCGCCGAAGGACCGGCAGATGCCTTCCGTCTACTCGAGGTTTCAGGTGTCAGCGTCGAGCCGAAACTGGCCGAAGGCACCAAGTGCGCTCGCTCCTGGCGGATCACCACGGATGTCGGCTCCGATCCCGCCTATCCGGACGTCTCGGCCCGTGATGCGGCTGCATTGCGCGAACTATCGGTGCAAAACTGAAGAATATTGCCGGGTGAATTGCCTAACGGTGGTTCATCCGGTAAAAGCTGCCTGAAAATGGCCGGATTTTTGCGTCAGGGGGACGATTGTCCGGTAGGGCGAAGATTGCACCGGCATGGCTGGAAGGGTTTTCATGTTATCAACGCGTTGGTTCCGTTTGGGCGTCTGCCTGACCGTCGCCGTGGCAGGCGGCTCGCTGATTTCCGGCTGCGTGGGGAGCCCGCGCTACGGAACAGACAAGACCGCCATGGAACAGCTGACCGACGACATTGGTCAGTCCGTTTCTCTCACCGGCGACGGTCCGAAGAACAAGGGCGTCAAGTACAGCGCTCGTCCGGGCCTCGTTCTGCCGTCCGCAGCAGCCAAGCAAACCCTCGCCGAGCCGCAGCAGACCATCGCCAGCAAGGATAATCCGCAGTGGATCGAATCCCCGGAAGAAACGCGCGCCCGTCTGGTCAAGGAAGCTGACGAAAACAGCGACAACCCGAACTATCGCTCGCCGCTCGCAAGCGACAAGGTTGAAGGTGGTCGGCAAACGACTGAGGCCCAGACCAAGGCTTATCGCGAGGCTCGCGCCGCCCAGAAGGGTACCTATACAGATCGCCGCTACATCTCGGATCCGCCAACCGAATATCGCGCGGTCGACGATCCGGCAAAGCTGGACGATCTCGGCGAACCGGAGCTGAAGAAGGCGAAGAAGAAGAAAAAGGAAGCTGCGATCGCCGGTACCGGCAAGCAGTGGTGGAATTTCCTCCAGTAAGGTTTCAAGCGGGGCAGTCAGCCCCGCTTTGCTTTTGCCCACCTGTCAATCAGCAAGGCGTCCAGAAACTGGCAGGCTAGGAAGATCCTGCGGGCGGCCCGATCTTCGTGCTCCTGTTACGGCATATCCCGCTTCTGCGCGAAGAATGTCCGAAGGATTTCGGTGGATGTCGTTTCTTGCAAGCCGGAATAAACGTCCGGGGCGTGATGGCAGGTAGGTTGCTGGTAGAAGCGCACGCCGTTGTCGACGGCGCCACCCTTAGGGTCTTCCGCGCCATAATAGAGCCTGCGAATGCGCGCGAAGGATATGGCCGCCGCGCACATCGTACAGGGTTCCAGCGTGACGTAGAGGTCGGCGCCGGTCAGCCGTTCCTGACCAAGCTCTTCGCAAGCCATTCGAATGACGGCGACTTCGGCATGGGCGGTCACGTCGTTAAGCTCGCGCGTACGGTTGCCTGACGCGGCGACCACGGCCCCGTCAATCACCAGAACCGCTCCGATCGGCACCTCGCCACGCTCTCGGGCGGCGCGGGCCTGGTCCAGCGCCAGCTCCATAAATTGATTTGTCTTCACGATCCGACAATTTCCACTTAACCGCAGGGGCGCGACCTGATAGGAAGGCCCGAAAAGGCAGGCAAACAACAAATGACATTCAAAGACAAGCCAAAACGGCCAGGCGGCAAGCCATCCCCGCGCAATGCCGGCCCAAAATCCGGTGCCAAGCCGGCAAAGGCGCTCGTCGAGACCGAGGCGGACGACGTCGCCGAGGGCGATGCCAAGGCCGAGCGCATCTCGAAAGTGATGGCGCGCGCCGGCGTCGCATCGCGCCGCGATATCGAGCGCATGATCATGGACGGCCGCGTCAAGCTGAACGGCAAGCTCCTCGACACGC
Source organism: Rhizobium sp. RHZ01 (assembly GCF_014851595.1). Taxonomy (NCBI): domain Bacteria; kingdom Pseudomonadati; phylum Pseudomonadota; class Alphaproteobacteria; order Hyphomicrobiales; family Rhizobiaceae; genus Rhizobium; species Rhizobium sp. RHZ01. Next base: position 29,218 of record NZ_JACUZZ010000007.1, on the reverse strand, counting down.
CCGTCGTCAACGTCACCTTGGCCGACAAGATCGAGGTGGACGGCGTTCCGATCCGCGGGATCGAGCGCACACGACTCTGGCTTTATCACAAGCCCGCTGGCCTCGTGACCACCAACATGGACCCGGAGGGACGGCCGACGGTTTTCGATAACCTGCCGGAAGACCTGCCGCGCGTCATGTCGATTGGCCGCCTCGACATCAACACCGAGGGTCTGCTGCTTCTGACCAACGATGGTGGCCTCGCCCGCGCGCTGGAACTGCCGACGACGGGCTGGCTACGCCGCTACCGCGTGCGCGCCCACGGCGAGATCGACCAGGACGCGCTGGACAAGCTCAAGGACGGCATTGCCGTCGATGGTGTCCTCTACGGCGCAATCGAAGCGACCCTCGATCGCACGCAGGGCTCGAACGTCTGGCTCACCATGGGCCTGCGCGAAGGCAAAAACCGCGAAATCAAGAACGTGCTCGGCGCGCTCGGTCTCGACGTCAACCGTCTGATCCGCATTTCTTACGGCCCCTTCCAGCTCGGTGACCTGCCGGAGCGCGACGTCGTCGAAGTGCGTGGCCGCACCTTGCGCGACCAGCTTGGCCCGCGCCTGATCGAGGACGCGAAGGCCAATTTCGACGCGCCGATCTACAACACGCCTGCTGTTGTTGCCGAGGAAGAGCCGGAAGCGAAGCCGGAGCGCCGCGAACGCCCCCGCAAGCCTGAGGACAAGCGCGAGCGTGCGCTGAGCCGCCTCGACACCAAGCGGGACGACCGCCGTGATGACCGTCGCGATGGTGGCCGCATGGACGATGATCGCCCGAAGCGCCCCGCGCTCGGCAGCCGCCGCAACGCCAATGTCTGGATGGCGCCGGGCGCCCGACCGCTCGGCGAAAAGGCGGCTGCCAAGGCCGAGAAGAATGCGAAGACCGCCCGCAAACGCGGCGAGGCTCCGGGTTCCGCAAAGCCCGAGCGCTCGAGTCACGGCGACGACCGGCCGCGCGTTCAGATCAACCGCGCCCGCGATGACGAGGGCGAGTGGATCCGTTCCAGCGAGATCGTTCGCAAGCCGAAGGATGAAGGCGACGAGGGCTTCGGCCGGAAGCGCTCTTTCGGGGATCGTCCGGCTCGCGGTGAGCGGTCCTTTGGTGACCGCCCGGCGCGCGGCGAACGTTCGTTTGGCGACCGTCCCGCCCGCAGCGACAGACCGCACGGCGATCGCCCTTCGCGTGGCGACCGTCCCTTCGGTGACCGCCCTCGCGGGGATCGCAAGCCGCGCGAAGAGGGTGACGAGCGTCCGCGTTCATTTGGGGATCGTCCCCGTGGCGACCGCCCGTTTGGCGACAAGCCACGCGGCGATCGGCGCCCCCGCGCCGAGGGCGACGAGCGTCCTCGCGCCAAGAGCTTCTCGGGCGAGGCCCGTTCGGAGCGTCCGGCCGGCAAGTCCTTTGGTGACAAGCCGCGCGGCAAGAGCTTCGGCGGCAAACCCGGCGGCGGCAAGAATTTCTCCGGCAAGCCGAAGGGCGACAGGCCGGGCGGCGGTGGCAAGCCTTCGGGCGGGCCGTCGCGGGGTGGACCGAAAGGAAAGGGAATGACGCGCGGTGCGGATCGTCGGCGGTGAATTTCGCGGACGGCCGCTTGCCGTACCGAAGTCAAACGACATCCGGCCGACAGCCGACCGGACGCGTGAGAGCCTGTTCAATATTCTGAGCCATGCCTATCCGGAATGCGTCGACGGCACCCGGATACTGGATCTCTTTGCCGGCACCGGCGCCGTCGGCCTCGAAGCCGTCTCCCGCGGCTGCCGCCATGCGCTATTCGTCGAAAACAGTGTCGAGGGCAGGGGCCTGCTTTGGGAAAACATCGATGCGCTCGGCCTGCATGGCAGGACGCGCATCCTGAGGCGCGACGCGACCGATCTCGGCAGCGTCGGCAATCTCGAGCCGTTCCAGATGCTGTTTGCCGACCCGCCCTATGGCAAGGGTCTCGGCGAAAAGGCGATGGCCGCCGCCGCCAAGGGCGGTTGGCTGCAACCGGGCGCGATTGCGGTTCTTGAGGAACGCGCAGACGTTGCCGTTTCTGTCGATCCTTCCTATCTGTTTTTGGAAAACCGAACGTTCGGCGATACCAAGGTTCATTTCTTCCGCTATCAGCCCGAATAAGGGCTGAGGAAATCGGGGGCAGCGGTGCAGCAGGCAGGGACGATGGAAACCGAGTTGCCTGCCCCACGCGGCACATCACGAGCTATGCCCACTGTTGCTGTTGCCTTCGGCGGAGGCGGCGCGCGCGGCCTCTCCCACATCCACATCATCGAAACGCTGGATGAGCTCGGCATTCGCCCCGTGGCGATTGCCGGATCCTCGATCGGCTCGATCATGGGCGCGGGGATGGCGGCCGGGATGACCGGCGAAGCCATCCGCGAACATGTGATGATGACGGTCGGCAACAAGGCTGCCGTTGTCAGCCGCCTGTGGGGCCTGCGACCGCAGACGGTGCGCGATGCCGTTGCCAACGGCGTGCGCATCGGCCAGTTCAATCTCGAGCGTATCCTGAAAGCCTTCCTGCCCGCCGATCTGCCGGATCGCTTCGAGGACCTCTCAATCCCGATGACAGTGACGGCGACCGATTACTACGGCCAGTGCGAGGTGCTGACGAGCGGGGGAGCGCTGCTCCCGGCGCTGGCGGCTTCCTCCGCGATCCCCGCCGTCTTCATGCCGGTGCGGCTGCACGGTCGGGTGATGATCGATGGCGGCATCAGCAATCCCGTGCCTTACGAATGCCTGATGGATCGCGCCGACATCGTCATCGGCATCGACGTCGTAGGCGCGCCGGAAGGAGATGGCGCCCACATTCCAAACCGGATGGAAAGTATCTTCGGCTCCGGCCAGCTGATGATGCAGACCGCGATTTCCCTGAAGCTGCGGCTGCAGGCGCCGCACATCTTCCTTCGCCCCGCAGTCGGGCGCATCGGCGTGATGGATTTCCTCAAGGCGCGCCAAGTCCTGTCCATGTCGGTCGGCGTCAAGGACGAACTGAAATACGCACTCGATCGGGAGATCGAGGCGCGGATCGCCTCCTAGAAGCTTCGCCAAGGCTTAGTAGCCGTTAATGCCGGCCCCACGAACCGGGCCAATCCCCGCGGGAGTTGCGTAGGTGGTATTCCCTGCGCCCGAGCCGGTGGTTGCACACCCGGAAAGGGCAAGGATCGCGATGGCCGCGACGGCCAGAAGACAGCGTAGAGGCATGGCATTGTCCTATCATCGAAGACTGCGCGGGCCTCAGGGGCCGGAGCGGATACTCCCGCAAATCAATGGCGATGGCAACGGGTAGCTAAGAGCGTAGGTTCGATGCGCTGCCCGGAATTGATCTCCGGATGCATCCTCACTCGTCCGGGCTATGGCTCGGACATCAACACAGCCCGCCCGGTTCGCCGTGGCGCGCTTTGTCGTAGCCAGCATTCGTGGGTGCCCGGCAGGAAAAGGTTACCACCGTCGGCTAGTGCGGCGCACGTCGACGATGCGCCCATCCCTTTGACGGACCCCTATCTCGTAGCGGTTCCCATTGCGGATTGCGCGATAGGTAAAGTACCTCCCGCGGCAATTATCCCGAATGACGTCGCGAAATCCCCGGGTACGAAGCAGCCTCGCACCCTGAGGGCAGGTTATCGGTCGCCCGTGGTTCAGGCTGCTGCCGGAGCCGATGATGATCTGAGCGCTCGCTTCTTGGGGAAGCGCGACCGGTGAGACGAATACGACCAGAGCAAGTGCACATGAGAGAAGCGAAGATCCGAGTATAGCCTTGAGACTCATAACATCCTCCGGGTTAGCCCGCCTGAGTAAGGCAGGGCATGAGAAAATCGCCTAAGTTGTGGCTCAATACAAGTGATGACTCGACGACCCAGCCGGGGGAGTACGCTCATCAAACTCTAACGAACCTGCCACGCCTCTCAACGCGGCTTTACAAGGTGGCAAAACGCCCCCGCGATATCTAACTAGAACGGATAACTTAACACGGCCCGATTGCAAGAGCATGCTTGCTTTGATGGTGAACGGGACAAACACTAGTAGTTTCTGGCAGGGGGGCGTCTGCGGCGCCGCCGGCAGCTGTTGTTCAATGCCTGGATCGTGCCGTTCCTCACACGAGCCTTCGACAAAGTCGGTGCCGGGCCCGAAGAGGTGGCTGATGCCGTTTTCCGATGGATCGAGCAATACATAGACCTCGGTATCTCGAGTGGGGGCAACTTGTGGAGTGCTCCCGACCCGGATTTCCTTCGACTAGTCTACTACGCGTTGCAGGTTGCGTTCCCGGCTACAGCAATCCTCATCGGTCTGCAGATAAGGCATCTAGTTGTACGCTTCTGGCCCCAAGGGCCATAAATATGATCGCGCCAGAGAGCCCGTCGCCTGTCCTCTTTCCAACGGGCGAGTACAGGTTCATCATGCCATGGGATGCTTGCCGCCGCTTAGCTGTTGCAGTAGACCCCCGAGCCCGGAACTTGGCATTGGAAAACTTTGGCGGTCAGGCTTTGTAGGATGCTCAATTGGAGAGTTCCATGACCCGCTTGTACAAGCCAATCGCAGCACTCGCTTTTCTCTTGCTCACTGCAATCAGTTCGTCATGTACCACCGGTGGGCCGGGAGCCCGCTCGCTAAATGAACCCGCGAACCCCGCCTGCGCAGATGGCTTCACGCCCAAAGGCGGCGGTTCATGTGACTTTTGAGATCTGGGAAAGATGGAGATTGCCCACTACCGGTCGAGTTCCTATCAGACGCGAAGGCCAAGGGATCGATGAGGGTGTATCACATCGTCGCTCACGCGGGCATCCTTTGAGCAAGCAGAACGTTTCAATCTAACGTGAAAGGGTTCTAAGCGTCGGCCGTCACCTCTGCCGTGCCCGCCAGCGGGTCCTCGTCGAAGCTAGCGGCGCGCTTTGGCTTCATGAGCGGCTCCGGTTTGACCGGCTGCGAGAAAAGCATGTCGCGGCCGGCCTGCAGTCCTTCGGTGACCTGGAGCACGAGGCGCGCCTCGTCGCGTTTGCGGATATCCTCGCCGATTTCATAGGCCTCCGCTTCGCCGACGCCCAAGGCTTCGAGCGTTCGCCGGCCGAAGAGCAGGCCTGACTCCAGCGTTTCGCGCAGTTCGTAGTCGACGTTGAGGTTGCGCAGCGCTATCGAGTGGATGCGGTCGTAGGAGCGCACGAAGAGCTTTGCGTGTGGATAATCCGCCTGCACCAGTTCGACGATCTTGTCGGTGATCTCGCGCTTCTGCGTGCAAACAACAACGATCTTCGCCCGGTCGATGCCGGCGGCCCTGAGCACGTCCTTTCGGGTGCCGTCGCCGAAGTAAATCCGGAAACCGAAAGAGGAAGCCTGCCGGATGCGATCGGCTGAAAAGTCGATGACGGTCACGGCGCGCCCGCCGGCGAGCAGAATCTGGGCGGCGATCTGTCCGAAACGCGAAAAGCCGACCATCAGCACATCCGCGCCGGCACCTTCGAAATCCTCGTCCAGTTGTTCTTCCTGATTGCCCGACAGCAGCCGCTTGGCGAGCATCGTTCCGATCGGCGTGAGGGCCATCGACAGGGTGACGATCGCAATCAGCAGCGAGGCGGTACTCGTCGGCATCAGGCCGGAAACGGCAGCGGCCGAAAACAGGACGAAGCCGAATTCGCCGCCCTGCGGCAGCAGAAAAGCGATCCTGATAGCGTCGTCATGCGGCGAGCCGGTTGCGCGGCAGAGTACGTAGATCACCAAGGCCTTCGCCGCCATGACAACAGGCACGGCGACGATGATGAAGAGTGCGTTGTCTCTGAGTACCTCGAGCTGGATCGAAAGCCCGACGGCGATGAAGAAGATAGCGAGCAACACGCCGCGGAAGGGCTCGATGTCCGCTTCCAGCTCGTGGCGATAGGAGGATTCGGCCAGCATCACGCCAGAAAGGAAGGCGCCCATGGCCATCGACAGTCCGGCAAGCTGCATCAGGCTCGCCGATCCCATCACCACGAAGAGGGCGGCGGCGATCATCGCCTCGCGGGCCCCGGTGCGGGCGATGATCTGAAAGAGCGGTGTCAGCAAGTAGCGTCCCATGACGATCATCGCGCCGACAGCACCAATGGCGATCGCGAAGTCCAGCAGGGGCGTTCCGCTGCCCTTGCCACCGTTGAGAATACTGATCAGGGCCAACAGCGGCACGATCGCAAGGTCCTGAAACAGCAGCATCGAGAACGAGCGCTGCCCGTAGCGCGTATTCACGTCGCCTTCATCCTCGAGGATCTGCATCGCGAAGGCGGTGGAGGAGAGAGCAAGCCCGAAACCCGCAACGATGCTGCCACGCCAGTCGAGAACGCCGGAAAGGCCGCTCAACAGCGTCAGCAGTAGACCGGTCGCCACCACCTGCGCGGTTCCGAGCCCGAAGATGTCACGCCGCATTTGCCAGAGGCGCGAAGGCTTCAGCTCAAGCCCGATGATGAACAGGAGGAAGACGACGCCGAGTTCGGCAACATCCAGGATCTCTTCGCCATCCGTCAATCCATGGAAGATCGGGCCGATGACGACGCCGGCAGCCAGGTAACCGAGCACCGTTCCGAGACCAAGGCGCTTGAAGATGGGCGCCGAAACCACGGCGCCGCCGAGGAGCAGGATCGTCTCGGCGAAGAGAGTGTTGGGCTCTGACATCAGGCGAGTTTCTTTCAATGCGGGGGGCATACAAGCGGCGGGCAAAAGAATCGGCTCACGCGACCTTGATGCTTTTCGTAGTGCACAATAAATGGAACGCGAAGGAAAGGCCAAATCATGTCTTCAGAAATCGACTCCTCGACGCTTCTTTCCCGCGCAAGCCAATTGATCGACCTGGCAAAGAAGGCTGGCGCCGATGCCGCGGATGCGGTGGTCGTGCGCTCGCGATCGCAATCGGTCAGCGTACGCCTCGGCAAGGTCGAGAGCACGGAATCGTCAGAAAGCGATGATTTCTCGCTGCGCGTCTTCATCGGTAAGCGCGTTGCCAGTGTCTCGGCAAATCCGGGCTTCGATCTTTCTGCTTTGGCCGAGCGGGCCGTGGCGATGGCCAAGGTGTCGCCGGAAGACCCGTTCGCCTGCCTGGCAGACGAGGACAGGCTTGCGAATTCCTATCCGGATCTCGAACTCCTCGATACGACCGAGGTGTCGTCCGACCAACTCCGCGAAGCCGCCCTCGAGGCGGAAGCCGCGGCCCTTGCCGTCAATGGCGTGACCAATTCGTCCGGCGCCGGAGCCTCGGCCGGCATGGGTGGCCTTGTCCTTGTCACCTCCCACGGTTTCCAGGGCAGCTACATGGCCTCGCGTTTCGGCCGATCCGTCAGCGTCATCGCCGGCGAAGGCACGGCGATGGAACGCGACTATGATTTCGACAGCCGCATCTATTTCGGCGAGCTGGATAATGCCGCCGAGATCGGCCGCCGGGCCGGCGAGCGCACGGTCAAGCGCATCAACCCGCGCCAGGTGGATACTGGCAAGGATATCACCGTCGTTTTTGATCCCCGTGTTGCTCGTGGCTTCGTCGGACATATTGCCGGGGCCATCAATGGCGCCTCCGTTGCACGCAAGACCAGTTTCCTGCGCGACAAGATGGGGCAACAGGTCTTGAAGGCGGGGCTCTCGATCTCCGACGATCCGCTGATCGTACGTGGCCCGTCGTCGCGCCCCTTCGATGGCGAGGGCGTATCCGGCGAACGACTTCTGATGATCGAGGACGGTGTTCTCAAGCACTGGTTCCTCTCCACCTCGACGGCCCGCGAGATCGGAATGGAAACCAACGGCCGCGGGGTGCGCGGCGGCAATTCGGTGACGCCATCCGCGACGAACCTCGCTCTCGAGCCGGGCGACATTTCACCCGAGGACCTGATCCGCGGTGTCGGTAACGGCTTCTATGTGACCGAGCTGATCGGCCATGGCGTCAACATGATCACCGGCGAATACAGCCGCGGCGCGACCGGCTTTTGGATCGAGAATGGCGAACTGACCTTTGCCGTGTCTGAAGTGACGATCGCTTCGAACCTCAAGGACATGTTCATGCGGGTTACGCCGGCAAACGACATCGACCGCAAGTTTGGTGTCGCCGCTCCGACGCTTGCGATCGAGGGAATGACGCTCGCCGGGCGCTGATGGATTGGATTGCCGAAATGACTGACGTGGACACAGCCCTCTGGCGGAGCGATCTGGAATTGATCGCAGATGCTGCCAGGCAGGCCGGCAAAGTCGCACTCGGCTATTTCAATCAAGCGCCTGAGGTCTGGTGGAAGAACGAGGGGCGATCGCCCGTCAGCGCCGCCGATTTCGCGGCCAACCGGACGCTTGAATCCATTCTCCGCGCAGCCCGGCCGGATTATGGCTGGCTTTCGGAAGAAACTGAAGACAGCGGCGATCGGCTCTCACGGGACACGCTGTTCATCATCGACCCGATCGACGGCACGCGGGCATTCCTGGCGGGAATGGATCTGTGGTGCGTGAGCGTCGCGGTCGTGCGCCACGGGCGACCTGTCGCCGGCGTTCTCTACGCTCCTGCTCTGGAAGAACTCTTCGAGGCGGTCGAAGGTGGCGTGGCCCTGAAGAACGGGCGGCCGATTACTGTATCGACAAAACCGCTCGATGCACCAGGGCGCTTTGCCATCGCGGAGGATGTGCTCAAGGCATTCCCGGAACCGTTCAAGCATCGCATCGAGCGCGTGAAGCACGTGCCGTCCCTTGCCTATCGCATTGCCATGGTTGCCGACGGTCAAATTGACGGCACTTTCATCAAGCACAATTCACATGATTGGGATCTCGCGGCCGCGGATCTCATACTCGAGCGCGCCGGAGGCCGGCTGGTTGATCTCCGCGGTGACGTGCCGCTCTATAACCGCATGCAGGTCAGCCATGGCGAACTCTGCGCCGCCGCTGGGCCGCGACTCGCCGATCTTATAACCGGGATCGGTGAACGACGAGGCAGTTGACGTTTCCGTCAAAATCCCTCAGATGAAGCGGCGGAGGAGAATAGAGCAGAAAGAGAAGAAAATGACGGAATCCGGCGGCAAAAAGCAGCTCTTGCATCTCGTATTCGGCGGCGAACTGGAAAGCTTGGACGATGTTCAGTTCAGGGACCTCAAGGATCTCGATATCGTCGGCATTTATCCGGACTATGCCACGGCATTGACGGCCTGGAAGTCAAAGGCGCAATCGACTGTGGATAATGCGCATATGCGCTACTTCATCGTCCACATGCACCGTTTGCTGGACCCGGAAAGCAAGTCTGCGCAGTAACCCTCCCCCGGGCGCGGCTCGCTAACAGCCGTGAGCCGACTGACTGCCTGACGCATTCTGAACAAACTGATCGGCCATTGCGGCCGCAACAATAATTGGGAATGGGTTGATGTCGATCATTTGTGATCGGAGATTTGGCAGATGAGCGGTCGCATGGCGCGGTTTGCGCTGGGCGCCTATCAGGCAACGGGAACGTTGCTGACGCCGTTCGTCGGAGGGTACCTCGCCTATCGGGCCGCGAAGGGCAAGGAAGACCGTGCGCGCCGTTTGGAGCGCTCGGGCTATGCCAGCGCCGACCGTCCGGCCGGACCGCTGGTCTGGTTCCATGCCGCAAGCGTCGGTGAAACCAACGCCGTCATTCCGCTGATCCGCGAAATTCGCCGCCGCGACATCCACGTCATTCTGACCACCGGAACCATCACGTCCGCCAAGCTGGCCGCTGAGCGCATCGGCAACGAAGCGATCCATCAGTACGTGCCGCTCGACCTCAAGCCCGCCGTCAGCCGTTTCCTTGAATATTGGCAGCCGGACTGCGTACTGATCGCTGAGTCCGAAATCTGGCCGGCGACCCTGATGGAACTTGGCCGCCGCCGCATCCCGCAGATCCTCGTCAACGCGCGCATGTCGGACCGCTCCTTCGCGCGATGGAGTCGGCGTCCGGCACTTGCGGAAGCCCTGTTCGAGAACCTGGCGCTTGTTATTGCGCAATCGGATGTCGATGCCGAGCGCTTCCGCGATCTCGGCGCGCGCCACGTCATGATGTCGGGCAATCTCAAGGTCGATACCGACGCCCCGCCTTACGATGCTGCGGTATTCGCCGACTACAAGAAGCAGCTCGGCGGCCGCAAGACCTGGGCAGCGATCTCCACCTTCGACGGTGAGGAAAAGGCCGCAGGCATCGTCCATCGGGCGCTGAAGGAGCGGGACGAGCAGTTGACGATCATCGTGCCGCGGCATCCGGAACGCGCCGACGACATCGAAGCCGAGCTCGTCAAGCTGGGTCTCAAGGTCGCCCGCCGCACGCGCGGTGATGCGTTGGCCCCTGATGTCGATATCTTCCTAGGCGATACGATCGGCGAAATGGGCCTCTACCTGCGCCTGACGGAGGTTGCTTTTGTCGGGCGCTCGCTGTTTGCCGAAGGTGGGCAAAATCCGCTGGAGCCGGCGATGCTCGGTTGCGCGGTGCTGTCGGGCAGCAACGTGCAGAACTTCCGCGAAGCCTATCAGAAGCTGGCGCGGCGCGGCAGCGCGCGCATGGTCCGCGATACGGAGATGCTTGCCAAGGGCGTCCACTATTTGCTCACCAACGACGGAGCGCGTCGCACCATGATCGAAGCCGGGATCGGCGCCGTGCAAGAAATGCGGGGCGCGTTGACGGCGACGGTGAAGGGCTTGGAGCCCTATATCAATCCGCTCACCGTGAAGGCGAGGCTGCTGCCGAAGGCGGCTTTGCAGCGCTGAGGGCAGGGCGGCTATGAAGGCAATCAAGGGAATACTTTTCGACAAGGACGGCACGCTTCTCGACTACGACGAGAGCTGGCTGCCGGTGAACCGCGAGCTAGCGCGCATCGCTTCGGAAGGCGATCCCGAACTCGCGGACCGGTTGCTTCTGGCTTGCGGCATGGATCCCGTCAGCGGCCACATCGTTCCCGACAGTCTGCTGGCGGCCGGCAACACGCGCCAGATTTCGGAGGGGCTCGTCGCGGCCGGCTCGATGCTCGACGTGATCGAGCTGACGATCAAGCTGGACGAGCTCTTTTCTCATGCCGCCGAGTTTTCCGTAGCGGTCACTGATCTGGCCGCCTTTTTCGGTCGGCTGCATGCACGCGGCTTTCGCCTCGGTGTCGCCTCGAGCGACAACGAGCGCTCGATCAGGCAAACCGCCCAGCGCTTTGGCTTTGCGCCCTTCATCGACTATGTGGCCGGATACGATAGTGGCTTCGGCACCAAGCCGGAACCGGGCATGGTGCTTGGTTTCTGCACGGCGACGGGCCTTGATCCCTCCGAGGTCGCCGTTGTCGGCGATAACAACCACGATCTGCACATGGGCCGCAACGCCAAGGTCGGCGTGACCGTGGCCGTACTGACTGGCACCGGATCGCGTGAAACGCTCGCTGCCGCATCCGATTACTGCCTGAACGACATCACCGAGCTTGAAGGCCTGCTGCCCGACCGTCAGCTTGCTTGATTGACCAAGGGCTTGCTTTTTCTTGAAATTTACCTTCTCTTTCCGCCCGGTCGAGGACACAGCCCGTCAGCATGACGCTCGGGGTCCGAAAGGCAGGGCGGGGAAAATGGTATCCGAAGCGCCACCCTTCTGGTGGTCGAAAGCCGATTGGCGTGCCTGGGCGCTCTATCCGATTTCCTTCCTGTATGGGCGTGCGGCCGGCTATCGGATGGCCAACGCCAAGCGTGCCTCGGTTCCCGTGCCCGTTATCTGCGTCGGCAATTTCACCGTCGGCGGCGCCGGCAAGACGCCGACGGCGCTGACGATCGCCCGCGCGGCAAAGGCAAAGGGGCTGAAGCCTGGTTTTCTGAGCCGTGGCTATGGCGGTTCCCTCGATGTCACGACTGTTGTCGATCCGGTTCATCACCGCGCCCTGGCTGTCGGGGACGAACCTCTGCTTCTCGCTCGAGAGGCGCTCACCGTGATTTCCCGCCGCCGTGTCGAAGGGGCCCAGCGCCTCGTCAAGGAAGGCGTGGACCTGATCATCATGGATGACGGTTTTCAGACCGCTCGCCTGGCGATCGACTATGCGTTGCTGGTCATCGACGCCACGCGTGGCCTCGGCAATGGCCACATCGTTCCCGGTGGTCCTGTACGCGCGCCCATCCGTCAGCAGTTGCGCTACGCGACAGCCCTTTTGAAGGTTGGCGGGGGCGAAGCGGCCGACAATATCGTTCGGATCGCGGCGCGCGCCGCCAAACCCTATTTCACGGCTTCCCTGAAGGTGTGCGACAGCGCCGATCTTTCCGGCCGCAACGTGCTGGCCTTTGCCGGTATTGCCGATCCGTCGAAATTCTTCCGCACCGTCGAATCCGTCGGCGGGCATATCGCCGCTCGCCGCTCGTTCGGTGATCACGAGCATCTGACCGATGACGAGATCGACGACATTCTGACAACGGCAGAGAGCGACGGCCTTCAGATTGTCACGACGTCGAAGGATTTCGTCCGGCTCGCCGGCCATCATGGCAAAGCCGAGGAACTCGCGGCGAAATGCCGGGTGATTGAGGTGGAGATGGCCTTCGAGGATGCTCTGGCGCCAAGTCTCATCATCGATCGGGCCATCAATGCCTGCCGCGACCGGCGCTTGAAGGAAGGGCGGAAGGCCTAATCGGAAAATCTCGGGGTGCCGGTGTTCAGCGTCAGCGCTTCTGGTTCGGCAAAACGCCAGCGCGCTTGTCAGCCTCCAGCGAGGCTACGGCATCGGCGTAGGGCTCCTGGCGCGCGACGCTCCAATAGCGCAGCTCGTCGAGCGGGATCTGCTTGCCGGTAATTGCACATACGACGTAGGAGCCCGGCGACAGGATCTGAAAATCCGCATCGAGATAGCGTATCTGCGCTTCGCGGTTTCCATTTCCTTCGAACAAGTTCATGCGCTCCATTCCTTGCAGGCTGTCATACCCCTGCCATAACGCGCCGCAGCGGCCTTTTCCAGCTTTTTCAGCTACGGCCGAACAACCGTTCAATATCCGAGAGCTTGAGCTCGATATAGGTCGGTCGTCCGTGGTTGCACTGCCCTGAGCCGGGAGTAACTTCCATTTGACGGAGAAGGGCGTTCATTTCTTCGGGTCGCAGCCGTCGGCCCGAACGCACGGATCCGTGGCAGGCCATGGTCGCTGCAACATATTCCAGCTTGGCCGACAGACCGGAGGCGGTATCCCATTCGGCGATCTCGTCCGCCAGCTGACGGATAAGTCCCGTGGCGTCCACCTCTCCCAGCATGGCAGGTGTCTCACGCACGGCGATCGCGCCGGAGCCGAAGCGCTCGATGGCCAGCCCCAGCTCGCCAAGCTCGGTGGCAAACTGCATAAGCCGATCGCAATCCTCTTCCGGCAGATCGACGATTTCGGGGATGAGGAGCACCTGCGAGGCGAGCCGTTTCGAATGCAGCGCCTTGCGCATCGCCTCGAATACTAGGCGCTCATGCGCGGCGTGCTGATCGACGATTACGAGGCCATCATCCGTCTGCGCCACGATATAATTTTCGTGAATCTGCGCCCGGGCGGCACCCAGCGGATAGCGCTGTGGCGGCTCTTCCGGCGCAACCGGCATTCTTGGGGTAGGGGCGATGTCGCTGCGGGCCGTCGGCGTCGCAAGGCCGTCGAAGGAGGCCTGCGGCCGTTCGCCGAAGCTGCCGTTTGCAGCCTGGTGGAATGGACGCGATGGCGAGGTCGCCGCCGACCAAGGCTGTTGGGGCCGTTGGGCGCCAGGCTGGAAACCGGGCCGGAAGGAGCGCAGCATGCCGTCTGCACCCGTTGTGGCTGCCCGGCTGCCGTCACGCGCCAGCGCCTCGCGCACGGCGCCGACGATCAGGCCGCGCACCAGTTGCGGGTCGCGAAAGCGCACATCCGATTTGGCCGGGTGCACGTTGACGTCGACAAGGGCCGGATCGAGCCTGATCGACAGTACTGCGACCGGATAACGCCCGGCTGGGATGGTCTCGGCATAGGCGCCGCGGATCGCCGACAGGATCAGCTTGTCCTGCACCGGGCGTCCGTTGACGAAGGCATATTGGTGGGCCGAGTTTCCGCGATTGAAGGTCGGCACGCCGGTAAAGCCTGTCAGCGATATGCCCTCCCGCTCCGCATCGATCTCGATCGCATTGTCGCGAAAATCCTTGCCAAGGATCTGCGCCATCCGCGCCAGATGATCGTCACCCGTCGCCGGCAACTCCAGCGTCGTTCGATCAGTCCCCGAGAGCACGAAGCGCACCCCGGGGAAGGCAATCGCCATGCGCTTGACGACCTCGGTGATCGCCGCAGCCTCGGCCTTTTCCGTCTTGAGGAATTTCAGGCGGGCCGGCGTCGCGAAGAAGAGATCGCGAACTTCGACGATCGTGCCCGGATTGCCGGGTGAGGGGCGAAGATGTGTAATTCTCCCGCCCTCGACGGCGATTTCGTTGCCGCCTGCGCTGTCCCGGCGGCGGCTCGAAATGCTGAGCCTGGCTACCGAGCCAATCGATGGCAGCGCTTCGCCGCGAAAACCCAGCGTGCGGATATCGTCCAGCGTATCTGAGATCTTCGAGGTGCAGTGGCGTCGTACGGCAAGCTCCAGATCCGCAACATCCATGCCAGACCCGTTGTCCGAAACCCGCAGCAGGCTCTTGCCGCCGCCCGACGTCGCAACCTCAATGCGCGTCGCGCCTGCGTCGAGGGCGTTTTCGATCAACTCCTTAGCGGCGCTCGCGGGCCGCTCGATGACTTCACCGGCGGCGATTTGATTGATGAGGGTCTCTGAAAGCTGTCTGATGGCCATGCGCCTATTCTCTTGGATTCGCGGGTCCGAGGGAAGGGTGAAAGCGCCACCGCCTTCCGTTCTGCACGCCCTAATTCCGGCTGCTTAATATTAAGCGCGCCTTAAGACAAAGGTGCCATTTTGCAACTTATTCCGAGGACTGGGTTTAAATCGGACAGATGTGGGACGCGTAGGAATGAGTGCCGGCTTCGAACAAGCGGACACATCATCTGTAAGCAGCGAAATGCCGGCTGAATCAAGCCTGCAGACGGTGCTGTTTGACGCGGTATGCGAGAGCTTGGGCGCCGCATTCATCGTCTATGACAAGACCGACCACATGGTCTTTGCGAGCCGCCAGGTTCTCGATTTCTTTCCGATATCGGCGGCGATGCTGAAGCCGGGGAGGCGGTTGCGGGACTTCCTGGGCGCCATCTACGACACCGGCATCCGCACGCAGTCGGCCAGCAACCAAGGTGCGATGAGCCGTGAGGATTGGCTGTCCCAGAAGATCGCCTCGCACTGGCGCGAGCGCTTCGAGGCCGTCGAGCGGCATGGTGCGGATCGGTGGATCAGGTTTGGCAAGCGGCGCCTTGCGAGCGGCTACGGCGTCTGCGTCATCCAGGACATTTCCGAGAACAAGAAGCGCGAGGAACAGTGGCGCTCCGATCTCGAGCGTGTGCAGCTCACGGAGGATATCCTCGACAACCTGCCGTTCCCGCTCTTCGTCAAGGACCGCAATCTGAATTACGTCGCCGTCAACATCGCCTTCTGCGACAAGTATCAGACGACGGTCGATGAAGTGCTTGGCCGCAAGAGCAGCGACCTGTTCTCCGAGGATGTCGCCCAGCGTTTCGAGGAAAGCGACCGTCATGTTCTGGAGACGGGCGAAATGTCGATTTCCCGTCAGCGGCAGGTCTCCCGCGACGGCGTCGAACGCGACATCGTCACGCGCAAGCACCGGATCGGCAAGCCGGGGCGCTATTTTCTTGTCTCGACCATGCAGGATCTGCCGCGCGACGGCGACGATCTAGAAGAGTTCCGATTCGCATCGACGGTCACGACGTCAAGCAAGAATTCCTATCGGCGCGCCTATGTTCCGATGAGCGGAAACGGCGAACGGCGCGAGCCGGCGGCAATGGAGGCGATCGTCCCGGAGAACTTCTCCGGTCGCAAGATCCTCGTCGTGACATCGGATGTCGTGGCAGAAGGCGCGGCCCTGCGGACCCTCGCCAAATACGGTTTCGAGGCCTGCTCGGTTCGCGGCGAGGACGAGGAGGAACAGTTCCTGGAAATCGCGAGCTCGTCCGGCATCGTGCTCGACCTGCTCGTGATCGACAACCAGCTCGGCATGCGCTGCCTCGAGCTCGCCGAGCAATACGGCATCCCGGCACTGGCGATGGACGGCTTCCAGCTCGCCAATGAGCTCACCTTCCAGATCGCCCGTCATTTCAACCGCAGCAACCGCGGCCAGATGGCCGAAGGCATTGACACCGACTGGGAAATCACTGCCGTGGAGGAGGCGAACACGCTCGACGTGCTCGTTGCCGAAGATAACGACATCAACCAGATCGTTTTCTCGCAGATTCTCGAAGGCCTCGGCTACCGTTACATGATCGCCCCAAGCGGCGATGAAGCCGTTCGCCTCTGGACAGAGCACCAGCCGAAAATCATCCTGATGGATATCTCTCTGCCGGGCTTCAACGGTTTCGAAGCGGCGCGGCTGATTCGCCAGACAGAGGAAGGCGGCAGTGCAAGAACGCCGATCATCGGTGTTCTGACGCAAGCCTTCGAGCGCGATCGAGCTGAGTGCGCAAAGGCTGGAATGGACGACGTAATTATGAAGCCGGTAAGCCCAGATATTCTTCAAGGGATCTTTCAACAGTACCTTGCCCAGGACATCAGACAGGCCAGCATGTGACGAACAAAGCTCGTCAACTCCCTAAATCTTGGGACAAAACACGGTTCCAACGTGACCGATCCACTATCGAATTCTTAAGACTTGCCCGCCATCCTTCCTGCCGTTGGTGCAGTCTGGGTCTGAATGATGATGTCGGCTGAAATGCCTCTGGTGCCCGTAAGTCAGAATGAACTTCAGACAATGGCCTATACCGACCCACTGACCGGGCTCGGCAACCGCTACCGCATGCGCGACCGGATTGCCCAGATCTCAGCCGAACGCGCGAGCGATCCAGCACCATTTACGATCGGCATCGCCAATCTCGATTCCTTCAAGCCGATCAACGATCTTTTCGGCTCATCGGCGGGAGACGAAATTCTCTGCCAGGTCGCCCATCGATTGAAGGCCTGCATTCCCGACGGTGCCCTCGTGACGCGTCATGACGGCGATGAATTTGCCTTTGTCCTGCCGCTGGTGTTCGAGCGGGCCAGCGCCGAGAAGTTCGGCCAGATGATACGCGAAGTCCTGTCGGCGCCGTACGATCTCGGCGACCGCAATGTGCGGCTGTCGGCATCCTTCGGCTTTTCGATCTATCCCTTCGCGGGCGAGGAATTCGACGAACTGCTGAAAAGCGCCGAAACCGCGCTCTACCGTTCAAAACGCCGCGGCCGTGGCCAGATCACCGTCTATTCCCGCGAGATCGCCCAGGAAATGAAGCGCGCGACGCAATTGGAACAGGCGCTGCGCAATGCCATCATCTCCGATGTGATCGACGTGCATTTCCAGCCGATCGTCGCACTTTCCAATAACCAGGTCGTGGGCTTTGAAGCTCTGGCGCGATGGAACGATCCTGATCTTGGCTTTGTGTCACCGGGCGTTTTCGTCCCGCTGGCGGAGGAGCGCGGCTTCATTGATGCGCTGTCCGAGGCGCTCCTGCGCAAGGCGGCCGAGGCTGCCCTTTCCTGGCCGCGCGAACTTTTCCTCTCCTTCAATCTCTCCTCGGCGCAGTTGATGGATCCGGGGACGAGCAGCAGCATCCTGTCGATCCTCGGTCGTGTCGGCTTCGATCCGCACCGGCTCGAACTCGAAATCACCGAGACTGCGGTGATGGGCTCGGCCGACACGGCAAACCGGATCATTGCGGATCTCCGTCAGGCCGGCGTGCGCATTTCGCTGGATGACTTCGGGACGGGTCAATCGAGCCTCGGCCGCCTCCGCGACTTTATGTTCGACAAGATCAAGATCGATCGCGCCTTCGTGTCGCGCATCAATTCCGATCGCGCCTCGGAGCACATCATCAAGGCGATCCTAACCATGTGCGAGGGGCTCGACCTGGAAGTGGTCGCCGAAGGGATCGAGGACTATCTGGAAGCCGTC
Source organism: Rhizobium sp. RHZ01 (assembly GCF_014851595.1). Taxonomy (NCBI): domain Bacteria; kingdom Pseudomonadati; phylum Pseudomonadota; class Alphaproteobacteria; order Hyphomicrobiales; family Rhizobiaceae; genus Rhizobium; species Rhizobium sp. RHZ01. Next base: position 11,228 of record NZ_JACUZZ010000007.1, on the reverse strand, counting down.
AAGCTGCGTTCGCTCGGCTGCGGTATGGGGCAGGGCTACCATTTCGGCAAGCCCGCTGACAGCATTGCCACGCTCCGGTTCTTGCACGAGAACTACTACGACACGTCTGATCGCGTCAGCGCCTGAAACTCCGATGGCGCCCTTTCGGACGCCACCGGTTACGCGGTACTCACTGCGCAGCATCTTACTTGTTCGTCGTTGAACCCGTGGCCGTGGTATCCGTTGTACCGCCAGGCGCAGGGGCCTTCTCGGCTGCAATCATCTGAAGCGTCTTGAACTGCGGAGCCGCCTTCAGCGTTTCTGCGGTCTCGGACGTGGTCAGCTTCACTGTGCCGTCCTGCGTGTTCTGAGCGACGGTGATCTTATCCATCGGAACGGCAACATCCTTTTCGCCGATTCCAAGGAAGCCGCCGACGCCGATGATCGCTGCGACCAGGCCGCCGTCCTCCTTCATGATCAGGTCGTTGACCTCACCGATGCTCTCGTTCTGGCCGGTGTAGACCGACTGGCCAATATAGGTGTTGGCACTGATCTGATCGGCGGCCTGCTCCGTTAGATATCCACCACTCGCCTGCGCGGTGTCAGCCGTTGCGGCCGGCGCCGGAGCCTGAGCGGCGTTGTCCATCGGTGCTGTGGCGTCCGGGACCTTCGGCGGAGCTGCCGGGTCGGCCGGTGCGGCCTGTGTTGCCGGAGCGCCTGGTGTTGCCGGCTGAGTCTGTGAGAATGCCGCCGGTGCAAAAGCCGTGGCAAACAGCGCGCTAGCGGCAACGGTCTTCAGGAGTTTGCTTGTCATTTTGAACCTACCTTTGCGTTCCTGAGGGATCTTTAGCCCGCTCCCGCCATGCTCGGCGTTTGCGGCCGGTTCCCTATTGAAATGAACGGGATTTCAATTGGTTCCCGAAAAAAATCGCGCAAAAATTGCTAATTCCACGGAACTTTTAGCTCATACGATGTATGGCCACGCGGGGTTCGGTCGACAAAAAAGGGCGCCAAATGGCGCCCCGTGAAGCCTGATTATGGTTCTTCACATCACGTAAACCGGGTCGAAAACGCCCTTCACCGTAACATCCAGTTCGAGCAGGGAACCCGCCTGCGGTTGCATCGAGCGGGCATGCTCATCGAGCCCCTCCCACGCCGTGGTGACGGCAAGGCGGTCACCGTTTGTCCCGATGAAGGCAGGGCATGACGGCTGTGCCGCCGGCACCTTGTAGCGTGCAATGCGCAGTCCATCAGGGCTGTAGCGATCGACGGTACCGGCACCCCAACGGGCATTCCAGATGTATCCGTCGGCATCCACCACCGAGCCGTCGATGCCACCCGGCTCATCCATCGTGTCCACAAGCACGATCGGCTCGCCTGTCGGGAGACCGGTCTGCGGATCGACCATCACACGCATCAGCCGGCTGATGCGTGTATCGGTGAAGTAGCCCATCGTTCCATCCGGCGAGAAGCAGATCGAATTCGGGATGCTGATGCCATCGAATATCTTGGTTACGCGACCGCCGGCGACGTGGTAGATGGCGCCTGCGCGGCTTTCCGCCCGCTTGCTCATCGTGCCGATCCAGAGCGAGCCGGAGGGGTGGGTGCGGCCGTCGTTCGAGCGGTTTTCCGGTTTGTCGCTTTCAAGAGCTGCATAGAAGGTCAGATTGCCGCTCTTGATATCGCGAATGAAAAGGCCTCGTTCGGTCGCAAGCAGCTGCCGCTCAGGATCGACCCGGGCGAGCACGCTCGCCATCATCGGCAGCGCATGCACCTTCTTCTCTTCCGTCGAAAGGTTCAGCTCGTGCAACTCCTTGCCGAGAATATTGAACCACCAGACCGTGTTGGTGTCCGGATCGTAGGTCGGCCCCTCACCAAGCAAAGAGTTGGTGCTGCAGAGTGTCCTGCCCGCGAACTCATGAATTTCCGTCATATGCCTTAAGCTCCTACGGCTGCGTCATAGGCGTAAATGGTCGCCTTGGCACGCTCGGCAACCTCTGCGGCGGTCATTCCCGGCTTGTAGAGGCTGGTGCCGAGGCCGAAGGCATTTATGCCAGCCTTGGTGTAATCGGAGAAATTCTTGTCCGAAACACCACCAACGGCCGCAATCACGAGCTCCGGCGGCAGAATTGCGCGGATAGCGGTGATGCCCGACGGTCCGAGAACGCTGGCGGGGAAAAACTTCAACCCCGTTGCGCCGGCGCGGGCAGCCGCCAATGCCTCCGTCGGCGTGAAGACGCCCGGCATCGTCACCATACCGTAGTTGCGGGCGAGAATAATGACCTCGGGCTCGACGTTCGGCGTGACCAGCAGTTTGCCGCCTGCCGAATGGAGGCTGTCGACGGCCTCGGTCGTCAGCACGGTCCCGGCCCCGATGAGGCAATCGGCCGGCGCCATCTTTGCGGCAATCTCGATCGACTTGAACGGCTCGGGCGAGTTCAGCGGGATTTCGATGGCGGTCAGACCGTTTTCGATCAGTGCGCCGACCACGCCTTCGGTTTCCTCAGGCTTGATGCCACGTAGAATGGCAATCAGTGGACGCTTCATCGTAGGAAAGGGGATGCGGTTCATCGCTTTGGTACTTTCTCAGTTCGGCCAAATAGTTTTGGCGGCGGCAGCAAGGCCGCCACGGACGGCCGTGTCAGCATCAATGGTGTTGTAGGATAAAGATAATGCCTTGAAGGCCGCTTCATAAAGGCCCTGCAGCCGGCCGGCGGCGACGAGAGTGACGTCGACGCCCGTCCCCGCATCTGACATCGCGCCCGCGATTTCCAGGCCGATCAGGGTCCCGGATATCTTCGCCTGCGCGGCCGCAGCGGTCAGACCATGCAGCAACTGGCCCGAGCGCGCGGTAAAGAAGAGGTTGGTCGCCATCGCGGGTCGGTCATAGGCCGTTTTTACGGCGCTCTCGAAGGCTGCCTCGTCCGCCGGGCTCTGATCGGCACCGGCGATTGCATGCGACAGGATCGTGTGCTTGGAGATCGCGTCGAAAAGTTCGCCGGTCATGAAGCTGGAGAAACCGGTGACACGACCATTCTTGACATGCACCCATTTCGAATGCGTTCCGGGCATGCAGACCGCCTGCGACCCAGTGCTTTGCGGGCCAAGCGCACCGAGGAGCTGTGTTTCCTCGCCGCGCATGACATCTGGCCGCGCCGGATCCCTCTGTGCAAGTCCGGGCAGGATGCGGACGTCCCGGCTCTGGTCGGGGACGGATACGGCGCCGGTCAGGATCGAGGATAGCGATGCCGGGACATCGACATAGCCCGCTTCGACCCATCCCTGTTTCGCACCTGCCATGCCGCAGATGATGACCGGAAGATTTTCCGGCGCATTTACCTTGCCCAAGTGCGAGGCGAGAACCTCGGCAAATCCGGTCTTCGCTGCCGTCGTCATACCTTCATTGCCACGGCTTTCGGCCAGGACGCTGTCATCCTTGCCGATCAGCCAGAGCCGAAAACTGCTCGTTCCCCAATCCACCGCGACATAAGCGGGATCCGCCATCAGAAAATGCCTCCATCGACAATAAGAGATTGTGCGCTCATCGCTGCCGCGCAGCTAGACGCCAGAAACAGGCACGGACCGACGATCGCATCGGCGTGCAGAACCTTCTTGATGCATTGGCGCTGCACCGTTTGCGCAATGCCGTCCTCGGTCAGCCAAAGCTTCATCTGGCGATCCGTGACGATCATGCCGGGCAGAATGCAATTGACGCGGATGTTATCCGGTCCGAGCTTGCCGGCCAGGCTTTTCGTCAGCCCGATCACGCCGGCCTTCGCGGTCGTGTAGGCCGGGAATTCGGGCATGTTGAGGAGAAAGGCGATCGACGACATGTTGATCACCGCGCCGCCGCCAGCTGCACGCATCGAGGGCGCGACGGCTTGCGTGGTGAAGAAGACGTGCCGCAGGTTGGTCGCCTGGTTGTTGTCCCAATATTCCTCGGTCACCGTTTCGAAATCGTGCCGGTCGTCGCGGGCGGCATTGTTGACGAGCACGCTGATCGGACCGGAGTGAGCGACAACCTCGTCGACTGTTCTGCGGATGGCGGCGACATCGCGAAGGTCGGCCTTATGAAAGCGAACGGGATGCAAGGTGTCGCGCGACAGCCTCGCGACGAGGTCATGGCTTTCCGTTTCCGCGATGTCGATGAAGGAAACCTTGGCGCCTTGTCGGGCGAAGCCTTCGACAATCGCTGCCCCGATGCCTGATCCGCCTCCCGTGATCAGGACCGTGCGGTCCCTGAATTCCGGAAACTGCGCAACAATACCCGTCACTATTTCCTCCCGGCTTTCGGTTGTTCTATTATTTGGAACTTAATTTGACTATGTGGAATTATCCGACTACCCTGGCATTTCTGTCAAGGCGTTTGGGGCAACAATGAGTGCGGCAAAAGGGAGTGCGCCCGAGAGGCGCGACACGGGCACCCTCGGCAAGCTGATGGTCCTTCTCGACCTGGTGACCCACGCCGACGGTCCCATGCGCTTCACGGATATACTGGCAGTTGCCGATCAGCCGCGTGGTACGGTCCACCGCCAACTCAGCCATCTCGTGGAGGAGGGCCTGCTCGAGATCGATGCGGAGGGCAGATACTCGCCGGGCTTACGGCTTTTGGACTTCGCGTCTCGCAGTTGGGCGCGCAACGAGTTTCGTCTGGTTGCGGAGCCACATCTTAAGGCTCTCCAGAATTTGACTGGTGAAACGGTCCATCTCGGCGTGCTGCGCGGCACCTCGATCATCTACCTCGACAAGTTCGAAGGGCAGCAGCCCGTCAGAATGTATTCGCAGATTGGTAACGCCTCACCGGTCTATTGCACCGGCGTCGGCAAGGCGGCCCTTTCCATCCTGCCCAGAGAGCGGGTCAGGGCCTTGGTGGCGGACCTCTCCTTCCATCGGTTCACGGCAAACACCCATACGGCCGAGTCGCTTCTTGCTGAGATCGAGCAGATACGGGAGCAGGGCCATGCCTTCGACCGTGAGGAGCACGAGGTCGGGATTCGCTGTATTGCTGCGCCGATCTGGTCAGAAACTCAGTCGCTTGTTGGCGGCGTTTCCGTGACTGGTCCGGCTTACAGGCTCACTATGGAAAGGCTTTCGGAATGGGCGGCTCCGATCCAGCAGTCGGCTGAACGGATCATGGAGGCGATGCGCATCGGGCTTGGTCCGCGTCGCTGAACTGCTGACGGCCGGCTTGGCCTAAAGCACAATATTGAGATTTTCTGACGAATCGTCACAATTGATGCTCGTCAATCCCCCGTCTTGGGGTGTATGTGCTGGTAGATCGTCACCGGCGATACAAACTAGGGACGGCGCGGAGGCGTCGCCGCCCATCAGGCTTCCATCTTTTTTTGAGTTGAACAAGTAAATGACTTCATCGCAGCCAGGATCTTCCGTGGACGTACACGTTAGCGAGATCGCCGGACTGAAAACGCAGTTCGATATTTTCCGCTTCATGAAGAAGGTAACGGAAGCCTATCGGGCGCGGGCCTTTATGGTTTTCAATCTTCCTTCCGTGACAGCACGGGACCTGCAGAGCAGCACGGTCATCTCGAGCTGGCCGGTGGAACTTCTGGCTGCCTACGACCACGAGGGGCTTGTGGCCAATAGCCCGGTCATGAAGAGGCTTCGGACTTCGACAACGCCCTTCTTCAATGACGTGTCGCAAGCGAAACTGGATCGCCCCGACGGGAAGGCGGGCATCGTCAAGGCACTTTTCGAACGCTTTCGCATGATGCGTTGCGCCTATTTTCCAACCCACGAGCCCTCAGGCGGTCGTGGCGCCATTTCATTCTCAGGCGATCGCGAGGCATTCACCGCAGAAGAAATGCGCGAACTCCACTATATCTCCATCCACGTCTTCGACCGGTTGGCGGAGATCCGCAACCACGACAACTGCGTCACCGATACCTTGACCGATCGGGAGATCGATTGTCTGAACTGGACCGCGGCTGGCAAGACCAGTGTGGAGATTGCCGAAATCCTCACCCTGTCCGAGCATACGGTGAACCACTACCTGAACCGCGCGACAAAAAAGCTGGATACGGCAAACCGGACGCAGGCAGTCGCCAAGGCGCTGCGGATCGGTCTCATAAAGTAAGCGTTGCGCAAATTGTGGGCTTGCCAATCATTCGCGCCCAATTTCTCGCCAATTCCGACGACCCCGGCGCCATGCCGCGCCGGCATTGCTGGCGGTTTGCCAATTGGCATGTTTTCTGCTTGCTTACATTCAGCGGTCCAGAGGGGACCTGGCACGACGCCGGATCAACGGCGCGGCCTGCATACCGCCAGCCGATGCCACAGGCCCGACCTCGGGCGTAGGGCGTCGGCGGCGGTTGTTGCCTTTTGAACACGCCGCCGACGGCATCCCTCACGCTTGCTCTTCCCATGGGCATTTTGCGCTGGCCTTTTATGACGCTTGCTCTAGTTCGCAAGGCTTAGCTCGCTATCCTGGAAGGCTGTTGTGACCATCAGGGCGAAAGCCCGGCGGACTTGGTGGACATAGTGGCCTTCCGGTGAGCCTCGCCTCCTCAAATGCGGTCCCGATCGCCGATTTTGTTTGGCGAAGAGGCGGCGCTCCTCTATCTAGAATGCCAAACACAGGCAGTGAGGATGGAATGACGGGCGTCACCAAGGAACAGGTTCTCGAAACGCTGAAGACCGTACGCGGCCCCGATCTCGAGCATGATATCGTCGAGCTCGGTATGGTGTCTGATGTCTTCATTTCCGACGGCAAAGTCTATTTTTCCATCACCGTTCCGGCCGATCAGGCTAAGGAGCTCGAGCCGCTTCGTCTGGCTGCCGAACGGGTCATCAAGGAAATGCCGGGCGTCAAGGGAGCGCTGGTTGCGCTGACGGCAGACAAGAAGGCCGGTTCCGGCTCGGCGCCGGTCTCGCGCCCGCAGCCGCAGGCCGGGCATGACCATCATGGCCCTGCGCACGCCCCGCAACAGCAGCCGCGCGCCGGCAAGCTCGGCGTTCCCGGTATCGGCGCGATCATCGCCGTCGCCTCCGGCAAGGGGGGCGTTGGAAAGTCCACGACGGCCGTCAATCTTGCGCTCGGCCTCCAGGCAAATGGCTTGCGTGTCGGCATTCTCGACGCCGATATCTACGGCCCCTCGATGCCGCGGCTGCTGAAGATTTCCGGCCGCCCCACCCAAATCGATGGGCGCATCATCAACCCGATGGAGAATTACGGGCTCAAGGTCATGTCGATGGGCTTCCTCGTCGATGAGGAGACCGCCATGATCTGGCGTGGCCCCATGGTGCAATCGGCATTGATGCAAATGCTGCGTGAGGTGGCCTGGGGCGAACTGGACGTGCTTGTCGTTGATATGCCGCCCGGCACCGGCGATGCGCAGTTGACGATGGCGCAGCAGGTGCCGCTGGCGGGCGCCGTCATCGTTTCGACGCCGCAGGATCTCGCCCTCGTCGATGCCCGCAAGGGCTTGAACATGTTCAAGAAGGTCGAGGTCCCCGTGCTCGGCATCGTCGAGAACATGAGCTATTTCATCGCGCCCGATACCGGTACCCGCTACGATATCTTTGGTCATGGCGGGGCTCGCAAGGAAGCCGAGCGCATCGGCGTTCCTTTCCTCGGTGAAGTACCGCTGACGATGAACATTCGTGAGACGTCCGACGCCGGCACGCCGCTTGTCGCGACGGAGCCGAACGGCATTGTTGCCGGCATCTATCGCGACATCGCGACCAAGGTCTGGCAGCAGCTCGGCGGGCAGCCGCAGCGGGCCGCACCGGAGATTGTTTTCGAGTGAAGTGCTTCGCTGCCGCTAGACTCCCAATTGCGGAGGAAATGTGGTGAAACGGCGCAGTAAGCGTAAGATGTCTTGATTCTTTCGCAGCTTTCCGTCATATGGCGCGCCGTCGCCATGAGGCGGTTTTTTGCGAATGCTCGATGATGGCCACCCCGCCGGGGCGGTCAGCTGCATGGTCGGAGTTATCTTGGTCGAAGGATTGGTGACTGCGATGCGGTTGAGCACGTTGCATATCCTGGCGGTTGCCGGATGTGCCAGGAGTCGTATGAACTTTCTTCAATCGCTTTCATTAAGATCGGGAACTTGCACCCCGCGCGCTCTCGCAGGCGGCGCGCCGCGGAAGGGCTTTCGATGAAAACAGCGATGCGCGCAACAAGCCCGGATTGCCGGAGGCCCAACCGGTGATCACGGCCTACTGTTCCAATTGCAAGTCGGTTGACGTTGGCGACCTGTCGCGGGGTACGTTACGCGACGATGTGATGTGGATCGACCTGATCGAGCCTTCGCGCGAAGAGGAGCTTTTCGTTGAGAAAGCTCTCGGCATCGAGGTTCCGACGCGAGACGATCTCAAGGACATCGAGCCGTCAGCCCGTCTCTACGTCGAAAACGATGCCGTCTTCATGACCGCTTCCCTCGTCTGGAAAGCCGAGACAGATGCACCGACGCTGACCGACGTGGCATTCATCCTCGCCGGCAAGCGGTTGGTCACGATCCGCTACGCGCAGCCCAAATCCTTTGCGCTCTTCATTGCCGCGCTCCACCGCGTGCCGCAGCAATGGCGCAGCGGTGCCGCATTGCTGGCAAAGCTTTTCGAAACGATCATCGATCGCACTGCCGAGATACTGGAGCAGTCCGTTGCCCGCATCGACATCCTGTCGACGCATGTCTTCGGCGATCGCGCCAGGAAGGTGCGCAAGCCGTCGAACTATCTGGAAGAGAAGCTCCGGGACATTGCGGGCCATCATCGCATTGTGAGCAAGGTCAGGGACAGCCTCGCCTCGTTGTCCCGCCTCATGACTTTTTTCTTCACCATCCCGGCCGTTCAGCAGGATCGCGACACCAAGGAATTGTGCAAAACGGTCTCGCGCGACATCCAGTCGCTCAACGAGCATGCCTCCTTCATCGCCGGCAACATCACGTTCCTGCTCGACGCCTCGCTCGGCCTGATCAACATCGAGCAGAACTCGATCATCAAGATATTTTCGATCGCGTCCGTGGTGTTCTTGCCGCCGACGCTGGTCGCCTCCATCTACGGTATGAATTTCGAGTTTATGCCGGAACTGCACTATGCCCACGGATATCCGTTTTCGATTGGGCTAATGGTGCTGTCCGGCGTCATTCCCTTCTTCTTTTTCCGATGGAAAGGCTGGCTCTGAAGAGCCTGTTTTCATTTCATGCACGAAGGTAGCCATACACACGAACGACACATGAAGCCGCGCAAGCTGGCCTACCTTGCGCTCGGCTCCATCGGCGTCGTCTACGGCGATATCGGTACCAGCCCGCTGTACGCGTTCCGCGAAGCCCTGAAGCCCGTCATGGTCGACGGCCTCACCCGCTTCGAGGTGATCAGCCTCATCTCGCTGATGATCTGGACCCTGACCATTATCGTCACCATCAAGTACGTGCTCTTCCTGCTGCGCGCGGACAACGAAGGCGAAGGCGGCACGCTTTCCCTGCTGGCGTTGCTGATGAAGACGGCAAATGGACATACCGCGCTACTGATGTTGCTTGGCCTGGTCGGCGCGGCGCTGTTCCTCGGCGACGCGATGATCACGCCGGCTCTCTCAGTGCTATCGGCTGTCGAAGGTCTGAAGCTCGTGGCTCCAACTCTGACGAGCTACATCGTACCGATCTCGGTCTTCATCCTGGCTCTGCTATTTGTCGTCCAGTCTCGAGGGACCGGGGCCGTCGCCCGCTTTTTCGGGCCGATCATGGCGCTCTGGTTCATCGTGATGGCGGCCGCCGGCATTTCTCACATCTCGGATGACTTTGGCATCCTTGCCGCTTTCAACCCTTACTATGCCGTTAGCTTCCTGCTGCATGAGGGGTTCTACGGCGTGGTCGTGCTTGGCGCGGTCTTCCTAAGCGTGACCGGTGCCGAAGCGCTTTATGCCGATCTCGGGCACTTTGGTCGCCGGCCGATCCAGTGGGCGTGGTTTGTGCTGGTTTTCCCGGCATTGACACTGAACTATCTGGGGCAGGGCGCTCTGGTGCTCGGCAATCCCGCGGCCGTGTCCGATCCGTTCTTCCTGGCCTTTCCGCAATGGGCGCTGCTGCCGGCCGTCATTCTCGCGACCGCGGCCACCATCATTGCCAGCCAGGCGGTCATCACCGGTGCCTTCTCGCTCGTCCGCCAGGGCATCAACCTCGGCTTCCTGCCACGCATGGAAATCCTCTTCACCTCGGAGACGAATACCGGGCAGATCTTCTTGCCCTCCGTTAATGCGTTGCTGTTCGTCGGCGTCATCTTCCTCGTCATCAGCTTCAAGACGTCGGACGCGCTGGCCATTGCCTACGGCATCTCGGTTACGGGCGCGATGGTCGTCACTTCGATCATGGCCTTCGAGTTCGTGCGCGCGCGATGGAACTGGTCGATTCCGGTCGCCACGTTGGCGCTTGCCCCGCTGCTCTGCCTGGAAATGATCTTCTTGGGTGCAAACCTGCTGAAGATCCACGACGGCGGTTACATTCCGATCCTGATGGCGACCGCCTTTACGATCCTCATGTGGACCTGGCGTCGCGGCACGGCCCTCCTGATGGAGAAGACGCGCCACACCGATATCCCGCTCGCCTCTTTTGTCAGCTCGATCGAGCGCAAGAGCGATCATTCGCCCGCCCAGGTACCCGGTACCGCGATCTTCCTGACGAGCGATCCGGAATCGGCGCCCGCGGCCTTGCTGCACAATCTGAAGCACAATCACGTTCTGCACGACAAGAACGTGATCCTCACGATCCGCACCATCAACAAGCCGCGCGTTGCGAGCGCCGATCGCTACAAGGTCGAGCAGATCTCGGAGCGGTTTTCGCGCGTCGAGCTCATGTTCGGCTTCATGGAGTCGCAGAACGTCTCGCAGGCCTTGGCGACGTTGCGCAAGACCGGCCTGAAGTTCGACATCATGTCGACCTCATTCTACCTCGGCCGCCGCAAGCTCGTTCCCGATGCTAAGTCCGGCATGCCTTATTGGCAGGACCGTCTTTACATCGCGCTTGCCAATGCCGCGGCCAATCCGTCGGACTATTTCCGCCTGCCGGCAAACCGCGTGGTGGAACTCGGCTCGCACGTCATTATCTAGAAGAGCAAATGCGCTTCTAAAAAGCCCGGCGATCCGCCGGGCTCAGACTGCTGACAAGCCCGTCGATATTTTCGGCGGGTTTGTTTTTTGGACGTTGGTTGTTTTAGTTGGGTTCTGAGGCGGGGCGAAGTTGGCGGCCTCTGGCCCTCATGCGATGGCTGGTCTGGGTGGCTTGGTGAGCGCCATGGCG
>NZ_JACUZZ010000079.1:0-1177 GCF_014851595.1 Rhizobium sp. RHZ01 | reverse complement strand
CTTATACATTGCGAGGCCGGTGCATCGGTTATGATGCACCGGCCTCGTTTGCCATTGAGGTGATTGCAACACCGCAGTGACGATGCGCAGAGCGGTTGGTCCTAGCGGGCCTGAACTTTCGTTCGTAAAAAAGCAGAACCCTTTGCGCATTTCGAGGCTTCGTCGAACCGTTGAGAGAGCTTCGCGCTCGCGTATAAGGGAGACATCGCCTCATGACCTATACTAGCCGCTTTATCGGCATCGACATATCGAAATCGTCCTTCGACATCTGCGTGCTTCCCGACATGCACTCGGCAAGCTTCTCCAATGATGCTGGTGGCATTGCTAGGTTCATCGCCTTTCTCGCGCAACTGGATGGCATCGAACGCCTGGTTGTGGAGCCGACTGGCGGCTATGAGCGATCCGTCGTGCATACCCTGCTGGCCGCTCGCTTGCCGGTCGCCAAGGTCAATGCCAGGCAGATCAGGCAGTTCGCGCGTGCCTGCGGCCAGCTCTCCAAGACCGACAGGATCGACGCGTTCGTCCTTGCCGACTATGCCAGACGCATGGAAACGAAGGATCTGGCACCTTCCTCGCCGGCTCAGGTGGTGCTGATCGATCTGGTGTCACGCTACAGGCAACTGTCGCATATGATCGTGCAGGAAAAGAACCGGCTGGAAAAACTCGGCGCTCGAGCCGATGCCACGGCAAGGGCGTGGATCGAGGAGACACTTTCGTTCCTTCTGCAGCAGCGCCAGTCGGTGGTCGATGCAATGGAAGCCTGTCTCCAATCGGATGAGGATCTTGCCGTCAAGGCGAAAGTCCTGATGTCGCTCAAGGGCATCGGACTGCGAACCGCATGCTTGCTGATCGCCGGACTTCCCGAACTCGGTCTGTTGAACAAAGGCCAGATCGCAAAGCTGGTCGGTGTTGCCCCTATCAATCGCGACAGTGGCCTGATGCGTGGCAAGAGGATGATTGCCGGCGGCCGCAAACCAGTGCGCGACGCCCTTTACATCGCCGCCTTGCCCGCCATCCGCTTCGATCCAGCCATGAAGGCCGTCTTCGAACGACTGAAAGCGAAAGGAAAGCCCGGAAAGGTCGCTCTCGTCGCGGTCATGCGAAGGATGATCATAATCCTCAATGCCAAAATGAGAGACTATCGAGCAACGGTGATTGACGCCTAACACCGTTGCTT
>NZ_JACUZZ010000078.1:0-1179 GCF_014851595.1 Rhizobium sp. RHZ01 | reverse complement strand
TTACTCGACGATCGAGGCGACGATGCCGGCGCCGACGGTACGGCCGCCTTCGCGGATAGCGAAGCGCAGCTTTTCTTCCATCGCGATCGGAACGATCAGCTCGACGTCTACAGTGACGTTGTCGCCAGGCATGACCATTTCCGTGCCTTCCGGCAGGGTGACGATGCCGGTGACGTCCGTCGTGCGGAAGTAGAACTGCGGACGGTAGTTGGTGAAGAACGGCGTATGACGGCCGCCTTCTTCCTTCGTCAGGATGTAGGCTTCAGCCTTGAACTTCTTGTGCGGCTTGACAGAGCCCGGCTTGCACAGGATCTGACCACGCTCGACGCCGTCACGGTTCACACCGCGAACCAGAGCACCGATGTTGTCGCCAGCCTGGCCCTGGTCGAGCAGCTTACGGAACATTTCAACGCCGGTAACCGTCGTCTTCGAGGTCGGGCGGATGCCGACGATTTCGACTTCTTCGCCAACCTTGACGATACCGCGCTCGACGCGGCCGGTCACAACCGTACCACGGCCCGAGATCGAGAACACGTCTTCGATCGGCATCAGGAACGGCTGGTCGATCGGACGCTCAGGCGTTGGGATGTAGGCGTCAACAGCTGCCATCAGCTCGCGGATCGCGTCTTCGCCGATCTTCTTGTCGGAGTCTTCGAGAGCGGCAAGAGCCGAGCCCTTGATGACCGGAATGTCGTCGCCCGGGAAGTCGTAGGACGACAGAAGTTCGCGAACTTCGAGCTCGACGAGTTCGAGAAGCTCGGCGTCGTCAACCTGGTCGACCTTGTTGAGGAACACGACGATCGCCGGAACGCCAACCTGGCGAGCAAGCAGGATGTGCTCGCGGGTCTGCGGCATCGGGCCGTCGGCAGCCGAGCAAACCAGGATCGCGCCGTCCATCTGCGCAGCACCGGTGATCATGTTCTTGACGTAGTCGGCGTGGCCGGGGCAGTCAACGTGGGCATAGTGGCGGTTCGGGGTCTCGTATTCGACGTGTGCCGTCGAAATGGTGATGCCGCGAGCCTTTTCTTCCGGAGCCGCGTCGATCTGGTCGTACGCCTTGAACTCGCCGAAGTACTTCGTGATCGCTGCCGTCAGAGACGTCTTGCCGTGGTCAACGTGGCCGATCGTGCCGATGTTAACGTGCGGCTTGTTGCGCTCAAACTTACTCTTTGCCATTTG
>NZ_JACUZZ010000077.1:0-1253 GCF_014851595.1 Rhizobium sp. RHZ01 | reverse complement strand
ATGGCTGGTCTGGGTGGCTTGGTGAGCGCCATGGCGATCTTCTTGATGTTTTGGGCGGCTGCAGCCAGCAGGCACTGGCATGCGACGCGGGTGAGACTTCGAAAGCGGGCATAGCGATGCCCGTGAAGCTGCTTGGCATCGGCAAACGAGCGCTCGACCGTCTCCTTGCGGCGCTTATAGATTGCCTTGCCCCAAGGGGTCAGGCGATGGGCGTCGGTGCGCTGGCGGGCGTCGGCCCAGACATGGCGGGTGATGGTACGCACCGCCTTGGTGTTTGATGTGCAGGAGGCCAGCAACGGACAATCGCGGCAGATGGCAGGATCCGAACGATAGTGGCGATAACCGTTGCGGTCGGTGGTGGCATAGGCGAGCAGTTGGCCTTCGGGGCAGCGATAACCGTCCGCCTCAGGCTCGTAGACGAACTTCGACTTGCGCATCATGCCATCTTTGGGCGGGGTCGGGTTGCGATAGCCGGTGACACCGAGGATGGTGCGGTCCTCCAGCCCCTTGGCGATGCCGGACGTGGCATAGCCGGCATCCAGCCCGACAGCACCGACCTCGAAGCCGAACCGCTCCCGCTGGCGGTCCAGCCGGTCGAGATAGACGATACTGTCATGCACATTGGCGGGCGTGACATGGGTATCGGTGATGATCGCAAGCTTGCCGTCCACCGTGCGGTGATCGAGGTAGAAGAAGCCCTTTGGCTTGCCGTCGCGCACCATGTAACCGCTGTCGGGATCGGTGCGCGACACCTTGGTTTCCTTCACCTGCGGCTCGCGCTCCTTTTCCTTCAAGGGCTTCTGGCCGTGCACTGCTCGCTCGGCCTCAATCGCCCGGTCGAGGTCGGCCCAGTAATCGGAGCGCGACTTTTCGATCATCGCAAGATCATATTTGCCCTTGTTGGCATTTGCCTTCAGATGCGTTGAATCCGTATAAAGCACCGTGCCGTCCACCAGGCCATGACGGATCGCCTGCTCAACGATGTGGTCAAAAATATCCTGTGCCACGCTCGTGTCGTTGAAGCGCCGGCGGCGGTTCTGCGACAGCGTCGAGGCGTCAAACACACCGTCCGTCAGCTTCATCTGCAGAAACCAGCGATAGGCGACGTTGACCTCGATCTCGCGCACCAACTGACGCTCCGAGCGGATGCCGAACAGGTAGCCAATGAACAGCGCCTTGAACATCAAGGTCGGATCGAGCGGCGGGCGGCCGTTGTCGGCGCAATAAAGCCCCGCAACACGATCATGGATGAA
>NZ_JACUZZ010000076.1:0-1520 GCF_014851595.1 Rhizobium sp. RHZ01 | reverse complement strand
GTTGTATAATCGCATTCCATCCGTCAAGAGGGGTTGAGCATGCGGTATCCTCACCGGGTTGAAGGAAGGCAACGCGGCGCAATCCGAATTGTCGGTTTGGCCCTCAGCGGCCATGTCCTTCAGAGCTGTCCGGTGCTGGGAGCAGGGTTGTCTTCGCGGTCGACAAATGTCGCCGCATGATGGGTATTCGCAGGTAGGATCTTCCTTATGTAAACGGCGCAATCTTTATTACGTTGCAGGGAGCGCTACGGAATGATCCAACCTACGTCCGCAGCACGGACGCTCAGTGCCTCAAATCAGGTTTGACGCGCTGAGGGAGGAAGGCTGGCTGTCGCTTAAGCGGCGGCGCCAGCCGAGGCGTTGAACACTTCTCCTGTCCTGAGCATGCTGTGCATGATAACCGCAAGCTTCCGGGCGACCGCCACCGCAGTGCGTTTGAAGCCCAACCGCTCGCGCAGCTTCAGCCCCCAGCTCCTGAGACGGCTTTCGTTGCCGGGTCTGGTTCTCGTGAGGAGGACCGTTGCCGCTTCATACAGCAGTCCCCGCAGATGGCTGTCGCCTCGTCGCGAGATGTGGCCGTCATAGTCGACCTCACCTGACTGGTAGCGCCGCGTTGTCAGCCCAAGCCAGGCACCAACTGAGCGCGACGTTTTGAAGTTTTCTGGATCTTCAATCGCGGCAACATAGGAGACGGCTGTAACGGCGCCGATGCCCGGGATCGTCATCAGGAGCTTCGTCGGCTGGCTCTGCCGTGCCACTGCGAGCAGCTGGCGATCCAGATCGGCCGCGCGCTTGCGGATGTCACGCCACGCATCAAGCAGGGGCAATATGATCGCTGCAAGGGCGTCATTCCCAGCTAATAGCTCCCTCACTTTGCCATCAAACACCCTACCCTTTCCGTTGGAAACAATGAGGCCGAATGTTTTCATCATGCCGCGGATCTGGTTGCTGAGCTGGGTCGAGATGCTCAAAAGCTGATTGCGAGCCGCCACCAGGGTGCGCGTCAGCATGCTGTCAAACGCCTTTACCCGGACCGCCTTGTAGAAGCCGGCTTCGGCCATCTGGGCCAGGCCATCCGCATCATTGGCATCGGTCTTGTTGAGCGTCTCGTGCAATATCTTTTGCGCGTGCCGCGCTTCGATGCAGATCGCGGGAACTCCTTCGGCCATCAGTGCATGATAGAACCACGTCGACAATGGCCCCGTTTCAAACACAACGCGCTTGGCGTGCGGGGCGTGCTTGCGGATCACCTGCGCCAAGAGCTTTGGATCCGAAGCACGCTTCCCTCGCCATATCCGCTTCCCATCCTCTCGGATCGAGATCGCCGTATCTTTCAATGAAACATCAAGCCCGATATACTGGTCCATGGTTGCCTCCGTTGATGTTTGGGCCCGGTTCCAATCGTGAGCCCGTATTTCCATCTTATCGGGGGCAACCAACCCAGCCAGTACCATCTAGTAAAAATGCACTGAGGAGATCGCGCCGCGATTACCCCATGTAAAAGACAGGTTCTGCCGGTT
>NZ_JACUZZ010000075.1:0-1542 GCF_014851595.1 Rhizobium sp. RHZ01 | reverse complement strand
CAGGCTGTTGAAGAAGTCAGTCGGGTTCGCAAACGAAGCCTGAATCATCTCCGTTGTGGATGTAGATGTGCCCGACAAGGCGTCCGGCTGAGCCGAGAGCAGCCCATCCGCGACCACAGGCCGGGTCATTCTCGTCTTGTCCCTCCCATGAGAACTCCGCACAGGCTGATCCGTTGCGTGCGCCGTAGCGGACATCGAGAAAGCCCTTGAGCGCGACGAATGCGATTTCTCCGTCCGCTGCTCCCTGGAATGTCAGATGCGCCTCTTCCACGAGATCGAGGACGTCGTTGTCCCAGTTGTCCATCTCGACGATGCGCCACCGACCGGCGAAGGCCTTGGCTAAGGCAGAAGCTCTCGCCATTAGCCTGCCTCCGTCACGAGCTTCGGCAGCCGTACAAGATTGTAGGCGGCGGCCGCGAAGGTGAAAGCCCATCCCACCCTGTCGCGACCGCGGAACTTTGTCTTGTCCTGCCCCGCCACGGTTTTCATCCAACCGAACGCCTCCTCGATACGCTTGCGGATGCGTAGGCTGACCCCGTATCCGGGATGGCGTGTAGTGCGTCCGTCGATAGCCGAGCGGCGACCATTGACGTTCTGTGCCACGTGGGGCGTCACCTTCATCGACCGCAAATCTTTGACGAAGTCTTTCGTGTCATAAGCCTTGTCGGCACCAAGGGTGATTGCCTGTGGCCGGTCGCAGAAAGGTTCAATCATGTGAAGAGCCGCGATGCGTTCGGCGTAACCGTTGGCCTCGGTCAGATGGGCATTGACCAGAAGACCATGGCGGTTTTCCATCAACCCATGCCCCATGAAGGAAAGCTTGGCCTCCTTGCCCTTTCCCTTCCTATACAGCTTTGCATCCGGATCGGTCGTTGATGCATGCGTCTCGTTGGAACGCTTTACGCCATGGAAGTCTGCTTCCGCGTTGCGACCACCGCCATCCGATGGTGGTTCGCCGTGATCGTCCTTTGAGCCGTCCTTCGGCCTGAAGCTCTTCATCGACGCCCAGGCTTCGATCAGCGTGCCATCGACAGAGAAATGGTCTGTGGACAGCAGCCGCTTTACCTTGGGTTGGGAAAGGATTGCACCCAGGAACTTCGCAGCGATATCACCATCGAGCAACCGGTCGCGGTTCTTCGAAAACACCGAATGGTCCCAAGCGGGATCGTCAACGCCGATGTCGACGAACCAGCGGAAGAGAAGGTCGTATTCCAACCGTTCCATCAGAAGTCGCTCAGAACGGATCGAATAGAAGGCTTGCAGAAGCATGGCGCGAAGAAGCTTTTCTGGCGCAATCGACGGTCGCCCGATCGGTGAATAGAGTGCTGCAAAATCCTGTTCCAATAAAACGAGCGCTTCGTTTACGATCTGCCGGATGGCCCGTAGAGGATGATCTTTTCGAACACGAGCCTCCAGATCCACATAACTGAAGAGTTCGCCTGTCCTCACATCGCCGCCGCGCATCCATCAGCTCCAAATCGCAATAAAGCGAGTGAATCACGACAGGAGCCTTGCGCCAATGCCTTTTTCAACAGCCTGCTA
>NZ_JACUZZ010000073.1:0-2040 GCF_014851595.1 Rhizobium sp. RHZ01 | reverse complement strand
GGGGCTTGCCTCAGTGCAAGTGGACATGGTGAGTGTCGCATTTCTAAATGGCTGAAGACCCGCCCAAGGTGACATTTCTACTTTGCAAACCGGCGGACATTTCAACCTTGCCGCCACAAATGATGTAAGAGCTATTTAGTAATGCGACAGTTGGGCCAGTTAGAGATGCGACAGTCTCGCCTTTCGACGCACTGGTCAAATCCAACGTTGGGAGCAAGGATGACGATCTTCAGCCTGGTCGAGACCATGAACGGTCGGAGTCGTGATGTCTTGTTTGATCACCATGTCGCAGAAAGAGTTGCATCGTCTTGAACTTATCCAGAAGATCCGTGACCAACGCCTAAGCGTTGTCCAGGCTGCCGAACGGCTCGACCTCAGTCGAAGTCAGGTCCATCGGCTGCTGCGGGCCTATGACCGGGATGGTCCGGCTGGCCTTGTTTCAAAGAAGCGATCACGACCAAGCAACCGGCGCCATAGCGAAGAGTTTCGCAATGCGGTGCTGGATCTGATCCGCGAGCGCTATCTGGATTTCGGTCCGACGCTGGCACGCGAGAAGCTGCTCGAGTTGCACCAGATCTCGGTCGCCAAGGAGACGCTGCGGCAATGGATGACCGAGGCTGGTATCTGGATTTCGCGTCGTGAACGCAAGAAACGGGTTTTCCAGCCACGTGGTCGGCGCGACTGCTTTGGCGAACTGGTGCAGATCGACGGATCGCATCACTGGTGGTTCGAGAACCGCGGCCCCAAATGCGCCCTGCTCGTCTATATCGATGACGCCACCGGCAAGCTATTGCACCTGCGTTTCGCCGGATCGGAGAATACGTTCGACTATCTGCATGCGACAAAGGATTATCTGCAGCAGTGGGGCAAGCCGTTGGCTTTCTACAGCGACAAACATGGTGTCTTTCGATCGACGCATCCGTCGAAGAAGGACAGGACAAGCGGTCTGACGCAGTTCGGCCGGGCGCTTTATGAGCTCAACATCGATATCAGCTGCGCCAACACCCCTCAGGCCAAGGGTCGGGTGGAACGTGCCAACCAGACATTGCAGGATCGGCTTGTGAAGGAATTACGGCTTCGCGGCATTGATACGATCGAAGCTGCCAATTCCTATGCGGCTGAGTTCATTGCGGATTTCAACACTCGCTTTGGCAAGCAACCACGCAATCCAAAGGACATGCACCGACCGCTGGCCAACCACGAGAACCTCGATGCTGCCATGTGCCGGAAGGAAGTCCGCACGCTGTCGCAATCTCTGACGCTACGCTACGACAAGGTGTTGTTCATTCTCGATCCGACCGAGATTTCCAGGCCACTGGCTGGCCAGAAAGTGATCGTCTGCGACTACCCGGACGGACGGCTCGAGATCATGCACGAGAGCTTTTCCCTGCCCTACAGGACCTTCGATACGTTGCGCTCGGTGCATCGTGCGGAGGTCGTCGACAACAAGCGGCTGGACGACATGCTGTCGATCGTCGCCGAGTTGCAAGCCGGCCGAGAACAGCAACGCAGCAAGAGTGGTCCCCGACGCACCGGGCAGAAGGATCATATGTTTGGCATTCGGGACGGTAGCACAGCCAACGGCTATCAGAAGCGGGGACGCAAGCCGAGGACAGATTACATGAACGATCCGGCGGTGATTGCACGGCGAGAGAAAGCGTTATTGAGGCAACCAGCGGCGGAATAAAGATCGTCAGTGCACGCCGATGTCGCTTTGCGTATCCGATTCCAGCTGCAGGCATGCGGACCAAAGCGGTGTCTTGTGGAAGGATCCGTCCTGGAAGAGTGTGAGGCCCTCTCTTGCTTCATAGAGCAAGCCGAGCCAGCACAAGCGCTGTAAGACGCCGTATTTTAGATTGGATTTCAGCTTCCAGGCTTCCAGGGTCATTTCGGTTTCCGAAAGAGGCGCCAGATCTGGATAGAGGATTTTCACAACCTCCATTGGCGTGCAACCTTCTCTGGCCTTGATATTGAGAAGATTGAGGAACATGCGCCACCAGCGTAACCGCGCTCGGACCTCCTCTTCCCGCTCGGTGGCGT
>NZ_JACUZZ010000072.1:0-2052 GCF_014851595.1 Rhizobium sp. RHZ01 | reverse complement strand
AACGAATTTGAGACGCTCGTCCATGCGGTTGCACTCCTGCAAAGGCACCTTCGCTCTCCTCGCAAAGGCCAAAAGTGTAACCCATGTCTCCGGTATGAACTGTCACCCCTCTCTCGGGAAGGACACCCAAGCCGCCCAGCACGTGCGCGTCTCTTGAATCGTTGGGCGTCCTTGTGAAGGCCATAGTAAATCCCACTAGGTCGCTGGTGACATTCTCCTACGGCACGCTCAACCGTTGATGTTGCCCTGGGTGCGGGCGCACCCTAGTATCTCCGTGCTTCCGGGATACGCCGCCGTGACCGATACGATCGCCCCACAACTGATATTCACTCTGAACATCGCGTGGGAAATCGCCTCGCAGGAGAGCCCGGACTATGACCTCGTCGTCTATTTCATCCAGCAGGCTCTTCGTGCAGCTCAAGAAGAGGCATTGCGACACGGCGTCATTGTCGATTTCGAGCAGAAATCCGAGCTTCAATAGGGTGTCCGCTTGCAGTAACCGCCGAAGTCACGAGGCTAAGGTCTACCGCGTAGCCAGTTGAGATCGAGTAGCAGATGTCATCTATTTTCCGGTACCGCCGGAGAAAGGCGGCTGCGGCGTTAGCAGCATCTGCAACTGGTCCATATCCGTCTCGCCGCTGATCCGTTTCCTCAGGATGCGGCCGATATGTTCGCCGGTGGCCGTAAGGTCCTCATAAATCGTTTCCACCTTCGGCTGGATGGCGGAAAGTAACTGCGAGGTCTGCTTGGCGACGATGTCGTATTCGACGCCAAGGGTGAGGCCGCAATCGCTCATGCCGGTGATCGTGGCAAGCGCGCACACTTCGCCGCCGCACATGAAGGCGTCGGGTGGATCGGGTTCGCGATGCCGTCGGGCGATACGGTCGCGAATCGCGCCCGCCGGATGATCGAGGTCGATCTCGGAGATAATCTCGTAGGCACAGCCGGCTTCGCGCACCGCGGTCATGAAGCCGTGCAGGATATGGCTGCCGAAGCTGAACTGCATCGGACCGCCGATCAAAGCGGGCTTACGACGCCCTTTGGCGATCAGCCGCTTGGTTGCCTCATAGGCGAACGTGAAATTGTCGTAGTCGACATAAGGATGCGGCGTGGAAAGTTCGGTGCGGCCATGGGTGACGAACGGAAAATTGTGCTCCATTAGCAGCCGCACGCGCGGGTCGAACGGTTCGGTGCGCGACATCACCAGGCCGTCGGCCATGTGATTGCGCATGATGTAGTTGACTGCCTCGATATTGGTCGTGTGCGGCAGGTTGGGCATGACGATCAGATGGTAGGTGGTGCCCTGCAAAGCAGCGGCGATGCCGGACATGATCGAGGTGCCGTAGCCGAGGATCTCCTCATGCGATTCAAGAAGGATGGCGATGACGTTCGTGCGGCCGGTCTTCAGGCGCTGGGCCGCTCGATCTGGGGAGTAACCAACCTGCAGCGCGATCTCCCGGACGCGCTTGCGGGTCTCGTGGTTGATGACCGGGTCGTCCGAAAGGGCTCGCGATATCGTCGTCACAGCAAGGCCCGCGATGTCCGCGATGGTGCGCAACGTCGGCTTGCCGCTCCTGCGGGTCACTCCGGTCGTGGGCGGCATTGTAATGCGAGACACGCTCGACTTTCCTCCAAAGCGTCGATTGGCCGGACACTAGCGCGATATCGGCGCCGAAAGCAATGCTATTATGGAAACGTTTTAAATAATCGGCTTCCGTTTTCCAAGCAATAGGACTGTGTCTGAAAGACAAGTAAAAACAGGCAGTAAATGATACTGCCTCCGACAAAGAAAGGCGCGTCGCTACACTTGACTTGCTTATGTTTATAACGTTTTAAATTAACCCATGCGGCGTTCGCGCCGTATAAGTAGAGTCTTTCGCGCGGGGAGCGCGGGGGCTTTTTGACCGCGGATTTTCCGCTTTTGTGAACTTGCAAACCGGGAGGAAACGATGCGCAAGTTTTTGCTGACGACAGCGTTGGTGACGATGAGTGTTGCGGGCTTGGGTGCTGCCAAGGCTGCGGATGTGAAGGAAGTGCAGATGCTGCACTGGT
>NZ_JACUZZ010000071.1:0-2139 GCF_014851595.1 Rhizobium sp. RHZ01 | reverse complement strand
AGATGAGCATTGATCAATGAGAACGATCAAGCCAATCGAGCTATTAGTACCGGTAAGCTTCACACATTGCTGCGCTTCCACACCCGGCCTATCAACGTGGTCGTCTTCCACGGCTCTGATAGGGAATACTCGTTTTCAGGTTGGTTTCCCGCTTAGATGCCTTCAGCGGTTATCCATTCCATATGTAGCTACCCTGCTATGCCCTTGGCAGGACAACAGGTCCACCAGAGATATGTCCATCCCGGTCCTCTCGTACTAGGGACAGATCCTGTCAATATTCCTACACCCACGGCAGATAGGGACCGAACTGTCTCACGACGTTCTGAACCCAACTCACGTACCGCTTTAAATGGCGAACAGCCATACCCTTGGGACCTGCTCCAGCCCCAGGATGCGATGAGTCGACATCGAGGTGCCAAACAACCCCGTCGATATGGACTCTTGGGGGTCATCAGCCTGTTATCCCCGGCGTACCTTTTATCCGTTGAGCGATGGCCCTTCCACACGGGACCACCGGATCACTATGACCGACTTTCGTCTCTGCTCGACTTGTCAGTCTCGCAGTCAGGCGGGCTTATGCCATTGCACTCGACGACCGATTTCCGACCGGTCTGAGCCCACCATCGCGCGCCTCCGTTACTCTTTCGGAGGCGACCGCCCCAGTCAAACTACCCACCATACACTGTCCCGGATCCGGATAACGGACCGCGGTTAGACATCCATGACGATAAGGGTGGTATTTCAAGGATGGCTCCACAGAAACTGGCGTCCCTGCTTCAAAGCCTACCACCTATCCTACACATGCCGACACGAATGCCAGTGTAAAGCTATAGTAAAGGTGCACGGGGTCTTTCCGTCTGACCGCAGGAACCCCGCATCTTCACGGGGAATTCAATTTCACTGAGTCTATGTTGGAGACAGCGGGGAAGTCGTTACGCCATTCGTGCAGGTCGGAACTTACCCGACAAGGAATTTCGCTACCTTAGGACCGTTATAGTTACGGCCGCCGTTTACTGGGGCTTCGATTCAAAGCTTGCACCTCTCCTCTTAACCTTCCAGCACCGGGCAGGCGTCAGACCCTATACGTCGTCTTGCGACTTCGCAGAGCCCTGTGTTTTTGATAAACAGTCGCTACCCCCTGGTCTGTGCCACCCCACTTCACTTGCGTAAAATGGGGTCACGCTTCTTCCGAAGTTACGCGTGCAATTTGCCGAGTTCCTTCAACATAGTTCTCTCAAGCGCCTTGGTATACTCTACCTGACCACCTGTGTCGGTTTCGGGTACGGTCTATACGGTGGAGCTATTTCCTGGAACCGCGTCCCTGCAAGATCAATCCAATAAGACCTCACAAGTTGAGCAATCCGTCACTACCACCAGGCCCACGAATATTAACGTGGTTCCCATCGACTACGCGTGTCCGCCTCGTCTTAGGGGCCGGCTAACCCTGCTCAGATTAACTTTAAGCAGGAACCCTTGGTCTTTCGGCGAGAGGGTCTCTCACCCTCTTTATCGTTACTCATGTCAACATTCGCACTTCCGATACCTCCAGGAGCCCTCACGGGTCTCCCTTCATCAGCTTACGGAACGCTCCGCTACCACGTGTATTGCTACACATCCTCAGCTTCGGTGCATGGCTTCAGCCCCGTTACATTTTCGGCGCAAAGACCCTTATTTAGACCAGTGAGCTGTTACGCTTTCTTTAAATGATGGCTGCTTCTAAGCCAACATCCTGGTTGTTTTGGGATCCTCACATCCTTTCCCACTTAGCCATGACTTGGGGACCTTAGCTGGAGGTTAGGGTTGTTGCCCTTTTCACGACGGACGTTAGCACCCGCCGTGTGTCTGCCGACTAGTACTCCTGGGTATTCGGAGTTTGGTTAGGATCAGTAAGACGGTGAGTCCCCATAGCCCATCCAGTGCTCTACCCCCCAGGGTATTCGGTCGACGCTCTACCTAAATAGATTTCGCGGAGAACCAGCTATTTCCGAGTTTGATTGGCCTTTCACCCCTAGCCACAAGTCATCCCAATCTATTGCAACAGATGCGGGTTCGGTCCTCCAGTTGGTGTTACCCAACCTTCAACCTGCTCATGGCTAGATCACTCGGTTTCGGGTCTAATGCAACAAACTAAATCGCCCT
>NZ_JACUZZ010000070.1:0-2489 GCF_014851595.1 Rhizobium sp. RHZ01 | reverse complement strand
GCCTCAGTGCAAGTGGACATGGTGAGTGTCGCATTTCTAAATGGCTGAAGACCCGCCCAAGGTGACATTTCTACTTTGCAAACCGGCGGACATTTCAACCTTGCCGCCACAAATGATGTAGCCGGGTACATTCTATCTCGAACTGCAACAAAGGCGTAAGCTGCCTGCTTTTCGGGAGCCATAGTTTGATCCGTACCTTTTCTCATTTGAGTTTTGACGAACGCCGATCGATTTCCAGGATGTTGGATCAGAAGTTTAGCCAGTCTGAGATCGCCAGACGCCTCGGCCGGGACCGTGCGACCATCTCCCGGGAGATCAAACGCAACTACTGGCACGATCAGGAATTCCCGGATGCCGAGGGCTACTGGGCGATGACCGCCAACGACATGGCGCGCGACAGGCGCCGGCGGATCGGCAAGCTCTTTCGTCGCGAGGATCTGCGGAACGAAGTGATCGGAAAGTTGGAATCCGGCTGGTCGCCGGAACAGATTGCTGGACGACTGAAGATCGAACCAGCGGCCAAGGCAAGCGTCTGTCACGAGACGATCTACCGGTATGTCTATTCACCAGAAGGACAACGGCAGCAACTCGCGCGGCTTCTCCCGGAACGGCGGAGAAAGCGCCGGCCGCGATATGCTCGCAAGCCGCAGAATCCAGTCTTTCCAGATGAGCGTTCGATCAAACATCGGCCGGAAGCCATCAACGATCGCAAGGAATTCGGTCACTGGGAAGCCGATCTCATGATCTTCGAAAGGGTTCAGGGCAATGCCAATGTGGCAACGGTTGTTGAGCGGACGAGCCGGTTCACCATGCTGTTCAAGAACAACGACCGGCAGTCCAAGCCGATCATGGAGCGGCTCATCAACGTGCTCAGCCCCCTGCCCAAGCATGCCCGGCAAAGTTTGACGTTTGATCGCGGATTTGAATTCGTCTCCTGGCGGCGACTGAAGCAAGGAATGGGAACCGATGCATGGTTCTGCGATCCGTCTGCGCCCTGGCAAAAAGGCTCGGTTGAGAACATGAATCGGCGGATTCGGCGTTACCTGCCGAGGGATACTGCTGTCCTGTCAGTTCCTGATGAATCGATACGATCACTGATCGATCGGTTGAACAGTACGCCGAGAAAATGCCTTGGTTTCCGCACCCCAGCTGAAGTGTTCAGGCGTGAAGTGAACAAATGACGGCAAGCCGGGGCGGAGGACGGATTTCATGAATGATCCTGCAGTGATTGCGCGGCGAGAGAAAGCGTTATTAGGCAGCCAGCAGCAGAATAGAGATCGTCAATGGACGCCGATATCGCTTTGCGTATCCGATTCCAACTGCAGGCAAGCTGGCCAAAGTGGCGTCTTGTGGAAGGATCCGTCCTGGAAAAGAGTGAGCCCCTCTCGTGCCTCGTAGAGCAAGCCGAGCCAGCATAAGCGTTGGAAGACGCCATACTGAAGATCGGATTTCAACTCCCAGGCTTCTAGCGTCATTTCGGTGTCCGACAAAGGCGCCAGGTCTGGATAGAGGATTTTCACAACCTCCATTGGCGTGCAACCTTCTCTGGCCTTGATATTGAGAAGATTGAGGAACATGCGCCACCAGCGTAACCGCGCTCGGACCTCCTCTTCCCGCTCGGTGGCGTGGACATAGGAATAGAGATAATCCGTGGCGACCAGATCGAAGAACGCTTGCGGGTTCACCAAAAACGCCCGGCCGCGTCTGGTTGGCAGCAGCACATCCTTTTTCCGGCGAAGAAGCTTCAGATGACGGGCCATGTCGCGCACGACCCAAAGCGGCGGCATGTCGCGTTCATTGAGCACCTTGTGCATGCTGTAGAGATCTTCGGCTGTAAAGTCGGGCCAGAGGAAGTTAACAGCGGCCCAATCCACGAACTTGCGGTTCATGGCGCCGGTTGCCGTCAATCCTATGCCCCCCTCACCGTCAGCATAGGCAACCGAAAGAAGCATGCCGCGAAGAAGTGGTGACAGCGCGGCGATGTCGACGTCACCTTGCAGGTTGATTTCCGGAAGCATCGTGCGGCTTGATCCCCAACTGGGCCTTGCAAGTGCTAGCGAGTATCGAGCGGTAAAAGAACAATTGCCAGTGAGAAAGCTAAAGCCGAAGGGGAATGTTATCACCCGCCCCCGCTCCGCCCTTTCAACCCGGCCCAGCCGGTCGGATCGGGGGCTGATCTCCGTGCCCTGTAGTAGCCTTTAAGCCCTTGTTGCATTTACATTAGAAGTCACACCGCAAAGTTAGAATGTCCTGTTTCTGCAAAGTAGAAATGTCACTCTCTCCCCGTTTTTGATGACGGCGGAGATTGCAGATGGGATTGATAGCGATGAGCGAGCGTGATCTGCAGCGGATCGAGATTTTATCGAAGGTGATCGCCGGCCGGATGACCATGGTGTCGGCGGCGCATGTGCTTGATCTGAGCACCCGCCAGGTCCGTCGGCTTCTGCAACGGATGTGCACGGACGGCGCGGCGTCGATCCGGCACAAGG